>DUVZ01000337.1 GCA_012840785.1 Bacteroidales bacterium | reverse complement strand
TTGCTTTTTCTATACTCATTGTTCGTTGATTTGCGAACAAAGGTAATAGGTTTTTTTAAATTACAAAAAAAAACTCCTCGTAATTAATCGAGGAGTTTTTCAATTTATATAATATATATATAGTTAAAGCACTCTAATTATGCTTTACCTGCACTACCCAATACATTTTTAGTTTTGTGCATATATAATTTTTTCAACTCTTCACGAGCTGGACCAAGGTATTTTCTTGGGTCAAACTCCTCTGGGCTATTTGCAAATACTTCACGCACTGCAGCAGTCATAGCCAAACGACCATCAGAGTCAATATTAATCTTGCAAACAGCAGAAGTAGCAGCTTTACGTAGTTGCTCTTCGGGTATACCAATAGAGTCGCTCAACTGACCACCATATTTATTGATAGTTTCAACATACTCTTGTGGAACTGAAGAAGAACCATGCAAAACAATTGGGAAACCTGGAATACGACGCTCAATCTCTTCAAGAATATCGAAGCGTAGTGGAGGTGGAACCAATTTACCATCTTCATTGCGAGTGCATTGTGCAGGTGTAAATTTGAAAGCTCCATGAGAAGTACCAATTGAGATAGCAAGAGAATCAACCCCTGTGCGCTCTACAAAATCAACCACTTCGTCTGGCTCTGTGTATGTGCTGTGCTCTGCTACAACATCATCTTCAACACCAGCTAAGATACCCAACTCACCTTCAACAGTTACATCAAATTTGTGAGCATAATCAACCACTTGTTTAGTCAATGCCACATTTTCTTCATAAGGAAGATGCGAACCATCAATCATTACCGAAGAAAAGCCCATGTCGATACAATTTTTACATAGTTCGAAGCTATCGCCATGGTCTAAGTGAAGAACGATTGGAATTTCGTAGCCCAACTCTTTTGCATACTCTACAGCACCTTGTGCCATGTAGCGTAGCAATGTTTGGTTGGCATAATTACGAGCACCACTTGACACTTGCAAAATAACTGGTGACTTAGTTTCAACACATGCCGAAACAATAGCTTGCATTTGCTCCATGTTGTTGAAGTTGAAAGCTGGAATTGCATATCCACCTTCAAATGCTTTTTTGAATAACTCTCTTGAGTTTACAAGACCTAAATCTTTATAGTTTACCATATTTATAATGTATTAAAAAAATTGTCTTCTATTTATTGATTTGCAAATGTACTATTTTATTATTTAACAGAAAAAATATTCGTTGCAAGAGTCTATAAAAAGGCTTCTAAATATGTGAATAATTTTAAACTAGCGCGTTTTATTTACAATTTGTATAGTTATCTGTGTAGTTGCTGTTAATATGATAAATAGAGGGTTTCATATCAATTGCAAACAGAATATTTGAATTGCATTATTCGTCTAATTAAAGACTTAATAAATTGTTGTTCTTATTTATTATGCATAAATTTGCGATGCAAAATAATGTTATTAAACATACGGTTGACTCATTGAAGCCACCTGTTTTATATAAAAAACAATTCTAATACATTTACAAACTATGACAATAGGAATTCCTAAAGAAATTATGATTGGAGAGGCTCGCGTAGCAGCTACTCCCGAAACAGTGAAGAAATTTATCGAAGATGGCCAAAAGGTTATTATCGAAAAAAATGCAGGTGTTAACTCTCTTTATCACGACGAAGACTATATAGCTATGGGTGCTGAAATAGTAGCATCTCCAGCAGAGGTTTTCAAAAGATCCGATTTGATACTTAAAGTAAAAGAGCCCCTATTTAACGAGGCTGAAAATATGCACGAAGTGGATATGATGCACAAAGGGCAATACCTTGTTACATTTATCCATCCCGCATCTCCAGTTAATCACGATATGGTGAAAAAACTAGCAGAAGCAGGTGTTATAAGTCTCACATTAGACGGAGTTCCTCGTATATCACGTGCACAAAACATGGATGCACTTACATCTATGAGCACATGTGCTGGTTATAAGGGTATTATGATGGCAGCCAACGATTTGACATATTTTATGCCTCAAATGTTTACCGCCGTAGGTATGTTAAAACCAGCAAAGGTTTTGGTAATTGGTGTTGGAGTGGGTGGTTTGCAAGCCCTTGCCACTGCAAAAAGATTAGGTGCTATTACTTATGCTCTCGACATTCGTCCAGCAGCAGTTGAGCAATCAACTAGTTTAGGTGCTAAGGTTATAGAGTTTGATGTTCCAGCCGAATTGGCGGTAGCCGAGGGCGGTTATGCCAACAATCTTCCAAAAGAGTGGTTAGAAAAAGAGCGTCAAGTATTATCAGAGGTAATTGACGAAATGGATATTGTTTTCTGTAGCGCACTAGTTCCTGGTAAAGTAGCTCCTGTTCTTATCACAGAAGAGATGGTTAAGAAGATGAAGAAAGGCTCTGTCATTGTAGATATCTCTATCGATCAGGGAGGCAATTGCGAGATAACACCTCCAGGAACCAAAGAAATGAAGCATGGTGTAATGATTCAAGGAATTAAAAACATTCCAGGTCTACTACCCACAAGCTCTACATGGATGTTCTCAAACAACGTATACAACTTAGTAAAATACCTAATCGAAGGTGATACAATGAAACTAGATATGAACGATGAGATTGTTCGCTCTATTTTAGTTACTTACGATGGCAAAATTGTACATGCAGGTACAAAAGAAGCAATGGGTATAGCCTAAAGAAATCTTAATTTATGAATACATAGCTGTTTTGATGATTTAATCGATTATTGGAACAGCTATTTTCTTATTTAAAAAATAATAAATATGAATCCTTGGATTTTAGTACTAGTTTTTATAGTGTCCACTATAGTTGGATACTTTATTATCAGACAAGTACCTAGTTTGTTGCACACTCCCCTTATGTCGGGGATGAATGCACTGTCTGGTATCTCCATATTAGGAGCAATGGTAGCAGTTGGTATAGCATTTAAAAATAACCAGCCCATCATCGGACAAATTGTTGGAGGCATAGCTATCATATTAGCTGCTATCAACGTAATGGGTGGCTTTGGAGTAACCCACAGAATGCTACGGATGTTTAACAAAAAGAAAAAGAGAGCGAAATGAGTTTATCACTATATTATATAATTTGCGGAATATTAGCCGTTTTAGTTATCCTCGGTATCTGGATGATGAGTCAAGTAAAAACATCGGTACAGGGCAATTTGCTCAGTGCATTTGGCTTATTCTCTGGAGTTTTAGTTACACTAGTTCATTATGAGATACTTAGTGTGGTATCCATTTACATTTTTATGACTGTTGGTCTATTGATAGGTTTCTATATGTATCAACGTGTAAAAATGATTCAGATGCCTCAAATGGTTGCATTGCTTAATGGAGTAGGGGGTGCAGCCTCCGCTATTGTGGGTGCACTCTCTTTGGTAAATATTGGAAATGCTTTAACAGAGTATCCCGTATTTTCTAATATCACTGCATCGTTGGCATTGGTTATTGGGGTAACTACACTAGTGGGTAGCCTTATAGCCGCCGGAAAACTCCACCGAATATTGCCACAGAAGCCCGTTGTATTTAACAATCATGGAGCGCTTACAAAATTCACCCTCTTAGGCTCGGTTGTAGCCGTGGGGCTTGCCTTCTTTATAGGTAAAGATGTGGCAGTAATTTCCAATCCTTATTTCATACTCATTATTGGTATACTCTTTAGTGCAGCATTTGGATATATATTTGCTATAAGAGTTGGTGGAGCCGATATGCCCATCACTATCTCGTTGCTCAACTCGTTGAGTGGTGTAGCAGGTGCTGTAGCAGGTATGGCAATTGGTCACATATTACTAGTAGCAGTGGGTGGAGTGGTTGGAGCATCAGGATTGCTACTCACACAAATAATGTGTAGAGCCATGAATCGCAATTTGTTAGATATTCTTACAGGAAAGACTTCGGCACAGAAAGACAAAGGTCCAAAGCCTGAGGTGAAAACTGAAGTAAAAGCTATTCCAACAATAGAAGAGCAACCAAAAGAGAAGAAAACAGCAGCCACAGTTCTTGCTCATGCTAAATCTGTTATAATAGTGCCAGGCTATGGAATGGCATTGGCTCAAGCACAACATTTGGTAAAGCAACTAGCAGATCAATTAGAACAAAATGGTGCCGATGTAAAATATGCTATTCACCCAGTTGCTGGTCGCATGCCAGGTCATATGAATGTATTATTAGCAGAAGCCGATGTTTCTTACGAGCAGTTGTACGAAATGGATGCTGTGAACGAAGAATTCAAAAATGTAGATGCAGTAGTAGTAATTGGTGCAAACGACGTACTAAACCCATCAGCAAGAGATGCAAAAGACACTCCTATATATGGTATGCCTATTTTAAATGTAGATGAAGCAAAAAATGTAATTGTTTGCAACTACGACCTCAATCCAGGATATGCAGGTGTTGACAATCCTATCTATACAAAGACAGAAGGTGTGTTTTTGCAACTAGGCGATGCTAAGAAAACAGTGCAACAACTATTGATGGATATGAATAGTGCAAAAACTGAAGCTGAATCTACTGTAAGCTCAACCAAAAAAGACCTTGGTGCAAGCAATGCATTAGCAAATGCCAAATCGGTAATTATTGTGCCAGGCTATGGAATGGCATTGGCTCAAGCACAGCATTTGGTGAAACAGCTGGCTGATCAATTGGAGTTGAACGGAGCAGAAGTTAAATATGCCATTCACCCCGTGGCGGGTCGCATGCCTGGTCATATGAATGTATTATTAGCAGAAGCCGATGTGCCTTATGAGCAATTGTACGAAATGGACGCTGTAAACGAAGAGTTCAAAAATGTAGATGCAGTAGTTGTAATAGGTGCAAACGATGTGTTAAACCCATCAGCAAGAGATGCAAAAGACACCCCTATATACGGAATGCCAATCTTGAATGTAGATGAAGCAAAAGAGGTTATTATTTGTAATTTCGATTTGAATCCAGGTTATGCAGGAGTTGATAATCCTCTATATACACGTAAAGAGGGTGTAAGCTTAAGGCTAGGTGATGCAAAAGAGACAGTGAAACAGCTTTTGACAGAGTTGCAAGACGATCAACCATCTTTCGATACAAAGTTTGATACCGACCTTGACAAACAAGCACCCATAGCCGGAGCAATGCTTGCTGCTGCTCACTCGGTAATTATCGTTCCAGGTTATGGAATGGCATTGGCTCAGGCACAACATTTGGTAAAGCAATTAGCAGACCAATTGGAGTTGAATGGAGCAGAAGTTAAGTATGCCATTCACCCCGTAGCTGGTCGCATGCCTGGACATATGAATGTACTATTGGCTGAAGCCGATGTGCCATATGAAAAGCTATACGAAATGGATGCTGTGAACGATGAGTTTGAAAACACAGATGCAGTAGTGGTAATTGGTGCAAACGACGTGTTGAATCCAGCTGCTAGAGATGCTGTAGATACTCCTATATATGGCATGCCTATATTGAATGTAGATAAAGCAAAGAATATAATTATTTGCAACTTCGACCTCAACCCAGGGTATGCAGGTGTTGACAATCCCATCTATAAACGCAACGAAGGAGTAGTACTTAAACTTGGCGATGCTAAAGAGACATTGCAAAACCTATTAACAGAACTGCAAACTGCTCAAACAGCAGTCGACACTTCCGTTGCAGATAGTGCTAAAAGCCTTAGCCCAATGGCTTCGGGTGTATTAGCAGCTGCTCGCTCTGTTATTATTGTGCCAGGTTATGGAATGGCATTGGCTCAGGCACAACATTTGGTAAAGCAATTAGCAGACCAATTGGAGCTGAATGGAGCAGAAGTTAAGTATGCTATTCACCCCGTGGCGGGTCGCATGCCTGGTCATATGAACGTGCTGTTGGCTGAAGCCGACGTTTCATATGATAAACTATACGAAATGGAGGTAGTAAACGATGAGTTCAAAAACGTAGATGCAGTAATAGTAATTGGTGCAAACGACGTGTTGAATCCCGCTGCTAGAGATGCAGTAGATACTCCTATATATGGAATGCCTATCTTGAATGTTGATGAAGCAAAAGAGGTGGTAATTTGCAACTTCGACCTCAATCCTGGTTATGCAGGAGTAGACAACCCACTTTACGATCGTAAAGAAGGAGTGCATATCAAGCTAGGCGATGCAAAAGAAACACTACAACAATTATTAAAAGAACTACAAAATATTCAAACAAACTAGTCTCTTTTGCAACCAAACTCAATGAGTAGTGTTTCACAAACACTACTTTATTAACAATTAAAACAATTAATAACTGATATTTTGTTTTATATTTGTCAGTGAATGTATCAAAACGCTCTTTTATATGTGTTATAGAAATAAATACATTATAAAGGAGCGTTTTTTGATATTTAAATAACACAATCTACAGATAGATTAAAAACCATTACTATGAATCAAGAC
>DUVZ01000336.1 GCA_012840785.1 Bacteroidales bacterium | reverse complement strand
TTTTCACTATTTCATCGCGGTAGCAACCTGTTCTATTGTTTTGCAACCCTCCCCACCCCAAATGATGTTATTAAAGATTTCTATGGGCATACCTGAGTTTTATCTCACAAAAGCATCAGCACAATTAAGAGATTTGCACTAGCCTTGCGTATCTATTTCTAATCCAGATAATCCTTTTAGCTATTAGAGAAACAGACAATCTCTAAACCTTTTGTCAATATATAACTCAAACATAGTATATTTGCACAAGTAAGTCACCACTACTAGAGTGCGACAACACAAAACACCTACAAGCAATGAATTATAAAGTAAAAAAGCTAATCCTTTGCCTGCTATTAGATGCAGTAGGAATGTTGAGTTTTGCCATACCCGGTATCGGAGAGTTTTCCGATATTATATGGGCACCCATTGCAGCCAAAATAAGCTACAGAATGTTTGGCAAAAAACGAGGAAAGTATACAGCCGCTTTCACATTTATAGAAGAAATATTACCCATAACAGATGTCATCCCCTCGTTCACCATTTTCTGTATTCTTTTCGATTGGATTGAAGTGGGTAGGCCCAAGAAGACACCTAAATTTACAAAACTAAAAATATAAAAACATGTTACACAAAATTATCACTTTTCTTTTTCTGCTAGGAATAAGCTTATCATCTTGTGCACAAAAAAACCAAAAGCAAGAAACAGGTTTGCTGTGGGAGATTTCTGGCAACAATCTGGAACAGCCATCCTACCTCTTTGGCACACATCATTTAGTGCCACTGTCATTTTTAGATAGCATCAACGGATTGGACAAAGCATTTATGGCTACCGAACAAACCATTGGCGAGCTTGACATGAACAATATGGGCGAAATGCAAATGCAACTAATGGTAGCATCACTCATGCCAGAAGGATACAGCTACAATGAATTGCTAAACAAAGAAGAGCGCAATATTCTTGACGAAACCCTTAAAGAGTATGTAGGTGCAGGTCTCGACCAGTTTGAACAGATGAAACCCGCTATGTTAAACACACTCTTAACGGTGATGATGTACAAAAAACTATATCCTTCTAATGAAGAAGCAATGAGCATGGACGAGCATTTCCAAAAAGAAGCACGCGATAGATACCGCCAAACAATGGGACTGGAAAGTGTGCAAGATCAAATTGATGTGTTGTTTGGCTCACAATCTGTAGAGCGTCAAGCTGAATCATTACTATGTTCCATCAAAAATATGGACTATGGTAAAAAACAGATGGACAGACTATTGACAGCTTATTATGCGCAGGACTTAACAGCTATGGCTAAGCTATACGAAGAAGAAGACCCAGATAATCCTTGCCCCAGCACAGAGGAGGAGAAGGATGAACTCAACAAAAAAAGAAATGAGAAATGGATGGAGCTGCTTCCAGAAATGATAGGTAAGAAACCATCTTTTATTGCTGTTGGATGTCTACATTTGGTAGCCGAAGATGGGTTGATTAATCGTTTGCGTGGTGAAGGATATACGGTTAAATCAATGGTTAATTATTAATTATTAATTATTAATGGTAAGTGTGTACTATTAATTTTCCTCTGGAGCAGGCCTCTCGATACACGCCCTTTAAATTCAAACAATATCAGCACAAGTCAAAGACTTGCCTAGCAATAATAAATAGAAAGAGACGCATTATATAATAGTATATATGCGTCTCTTTTTTTATTTTACAGCACTCTTTAGCAGATTCATTACTGAATTCTGAATGAAGGTGGAATTTGGCCAATTGCAAACTCAATAAACACTTTTTGTCTTTTATATCAGCAAAGAATATGTGGCTATGGCATTATTATCAACGAAGGACAGGTCACGACCTATCCCTACAATTACCGCAATGTCACAATTCTTCATTCTTCACTCTTATCTCTAAAAGAACCACATTCTCCACATGATGTGTATGTGGAAACATATCAACAGGTTGCACGCGGGCCACTTTATACTTCTCATCCAAAAGAGCTATATCGCGAGCTTGAGTGGCTGGGTTGCAACTCACATATACAATACGTTTTGGATTGGCAAACAGTATGGTGTCTATCACATCGGTATGCATACCTGGGCGAGCAGGGTCTGTAATCAAAACATCGGGGCGGCCATGCTCCAAAATAAACTCCTTATTCAAGATGTCTTTCATATCGCCTGCAAAAAACAACGTATTGTCAATGCCATTTGCCGCAGAGTTAGCCCTTGCATCTTCAATAGCTTCCTCTACATACTCTATACCTATCACCTTTTTCACATCACGAGCCACAAAGTTGGCAATAGTGCCTGTACCTGTATAAAGGTCGTACACCAAATCGGTTGGTGAAAGCTGAGCAAAATCACGCGCTACTTTATACAAGTTGTAAGCCTGCTCACTATTGGTTTGATAGAATGACTTTGGCCCTATTTTAAACTTCAGCCCCTCCATCTCTTCATATATACAATCGTTGCCCTTCCAGGTTATCACCTCTTGGTCGGTTATGGTATCGTTACGCTTCTCATTAATGATGTATAGCAACGAAGTAATTTGTGGGAAAGTATCGCCCAAGTATTGCATTAGCATATTGCGTTTCTCCTCATCATCCTCAAAGAAAACAACAATCACCATCAACTCTCCCGTGCTTGTAGTGCGAATAATTAAAGTTCGCATCAAGCCAGTTTGCTCTCTTAGGTCGAAGAACTCGAAATTATGTTGCAAACAAAACGCTCGCACACTGTTTCTTATTTGGTTAGAAACATCGGTTTGTAGCCAACATTTGTTTATATCCAACACCTTGTCAAACATTTTGGGAATATGAAACCCCAAGGCATTCATTTGGGTGAACTCTTTTTCACTATCAATCTCATCCTCCGTTAGCCAACGCTTATTGGAGAAGGTAAACTCTAGCTTGTTTCTGTAGAAAGTAGTTTCGGGAGCTCCCAATATAGGCATCAC
>DUVZ01000032.1 GCA_012840785.1 Bacteroidales bacterium | reverse complement strand
TTGACAGAGGAAAACAAACTAGAGAAGCCCTATTATTATGTGAATGTGGTATCGAAGTACAACGATGATTGTGCCCCTGAAGGATGCGAAAACCTGTTCTTTGTTTGCCCTGTGCCCAACTTACTTGAAAAGAAAAATTGGGACGATAGGGATGAAATTGTGGATAGCATAATAGAAGATTTCTCTGAGAGAATAGGTAAAGATATTTCTTCGGAAATTATATCTAGAACTATATATACCCCTATTGAGTGGGGAGAGCAGTATAATCTACATCGTGGAAGTGGACTGGGACTATCTCATTCCTTTACCCAGATTGGGGCTATGCGCCCAGCCAATGTGGATGAGAAATATGAGAATCTATTTTATGTTGGAGCCTCTACAGTGCCTGGTGCAGGATTACCAATGGCAATAATTAGTTCTAAATTAGCGTTTAAGAGAATTAAAAAATATTTGAGCAACGATTAGTACCTAACAAATAGGACACAAAAAGTAAAATTGATATATTTGTAGAGATAGGTATTAAACTCTCCCTACTTTTTTTGAAAAAACAGACTAGTTTTTAGCTCTCAATCTATTTCTCTTAACCACTCTCCTAATCAGCAAATAAAGAACAAACAGCACTATCAATCCAAGGAAAACAAACGACAACTCGTGTGTATATTTGTTTATCAAATCTTGTTGACCATGAGCTATGTAACCTAAAATGGCTAATATAACATTCCAAATACCTGCTCCAATAAAGGTGTAGAACAAGAAGTGTAAAATATTCATACGTGCAAGTCCAGCAGGAATAGAAATCAGTTGACGAATACCAGGGATTAAGCGTCCAATAAATGTTGAAACCCTACCACGTCTATTAAAATAGAGTTCTGCTTTCATGACTTTCTCTTGGCTTAAAAGGAACATGTGTCCCATTTTACTTCTGGCAAACTTATATACAATGGGGCGTCCTAGATAAATAGCACCATAGTAGTTGATAAGTGCACCCAATAGTGCGCCTATAGTAGCAAAGAGAACAACTAAGTATATATTGAGATGACTACCTGGCTGACTTGCAATATAAGCAGCAGGAGGAACCACAACTTCTGAAGGAAATGGAATAACCGAGCTTTCGATAGTCATCAAGATTGTAATTGTAGTATAGTTCATATTTTCGCTATACCAGTTTTCCACCTTTTGGAGAAGTGACAACTCAGTGTTGTCTTCAAAAGAGAGCTGTTCTACCACTTCAGTGGTTTCAGGCTGTGCAACTAATACTATTGCAAAAAAGAGAGATAGCGTAATGATTATTAATTTCTTCATATAGTAATGGTAAAACAGAACCAAGTAAACTTGTTGTTGTATAAATAAAAAAAAGCAGCAGTTAGTATTTAATATTTTTGAATAGCACCCTATTCTCTCTTGCCTCATTCAATCGAGTTAGCAATTCCTCGCGGTCATACTTGGTGTAGTCGATATCTTGAGTACTTAGCAACGATAGCAATGCCCTCAGCTCATCATCTGTAAATTGGCTCATTATCTCATCAAATGGTTCTTTTGCACCAATTTCGAAACGCAAAAATGCCAATCTTGCCTTTGCTGCAGGATAATCGGGATTGAGAAGCAATAGCTGTTCTAAATACTCAGCAGCCTTCTCAAATTTATCTTGCTCCATACTGATATTGGCAAGCTTGTCGATAATTATTTCATCATCCGGAGAGTCTAGCAAAGCCAACATATATGCCATCTCGGCTGTTTCGAAGTCATCGTTGTAGATAGCCAATTCTGCTTCCAAAACATAGTAGTCGTACTGATGTTTGTCTTCGTTAGGAATCTCCTTAAATGCTTCTTCTGCCTCTTCATACCTCTCCAGGGTGAGGTAAACATGAGCTCGTTGCAAAAGAATACCTTCACTACCAAAGCGCGCTTCTTTTTGAGCTATCAACTCAAGCATTTCGTTGTATTGCTCCATCACTTCATACCCTTCTAGTAGAGAGTCGTAAAGGGTTTCATCTTCAGGAGCGTTTTTTAGACACTCTCTAAATATACGAATAGCCTCCTCTACATTGTCGTTTAAATAGAGTGTAAGTGCTTTCATTTTTAGTACACTCACCTCATCCTCATGAATGGTGAGCGCAAAATCAAAAGCATCGATAGCTTTGTCATACTCTTTTAGCATAGAGTGTAGTTTACCCAAGTTGACCCATCCTTCAAATGAGTAAGGGTCTATATCAAGAATGAGATTATTGATCTCTATCGATTTCTGAAAATTGCTTAGCATCTCATATGCATAAGATAGATCTATCAATAACACAATGTCAGAGTCGTCAATTTTATAAGCTGCTTCAAGCATTGAAACTGCTTTATCATGCATATCAACATCGTTATACATGTATCCAACCTCTGACAGAAAAGTGTATAAATCTATTCCATCCAAATTGCTAGCAGCTAATGTTCTATCTACAAGCTGATTTGCCTCATCTACCTTATCTAGGTTGAGCATACACTCTATCCTCACTTGTAGATAGTCTACACTTCCGTCATCATCACCTATAATAGCTAGATAGTCGTAAGCCTCTTGATATTTTGTAGATGCAACCAATACTTTAGCTTTCACAACCATGAGTTCGCTGCTTCCTGGGTGCATTCCCAAGCCAATGTCAACTATGTGTTCAGCCTCAGAAATATCCCCAAAATCGTTATAGTAGTCTGCTAGCATAGCAAACTCATCAGGATCGAAGTAAACACTTTTCTCCTCATAACGCATCAGTTCATATCTGTGAATTAGTGCATTGATATCTATATCGTTATCTTCCATCAATATTGTACAATCTTTTGATTATGTTGTCTCTTTCTTTTTCTCTTTAATTCTTTTTCGACCATGAGTCGCGCAGTGGTACTGTTCTATTGAACACTAACTTATCATCGGTTGACTCAATATCTACATTGAAATAACCAAGGCGTGTAAACTGGAAATTGTCGCCTGGTTTGGCATCTCCTAAATAGGACTCCAACTTACAGTTGTTTAATATCTTCAACGAGTCGGGGTTAATCATCTCTGCCAACTCTTTATCTTTCTCATTGGCTGGATCTTCTACTGTAAATAGTCGGTCGTATAAACGCACCTCAGCATCAACGCTGTGTGGAACAGAAACCCAATGGATTGTACCCTTTACCCTTCTTGCAGAACCTGGCAAACCACTACGTGTTTCAGGGTCATACTCGGCATATACTTCTACCACATTTCCATCATCGTCTTTCTTGCAACCTGTGCATTTTACAATGTAAGCACTTCTCAAACGTGTCTCTCTGCCAGGAGTCATACGGAAATACTTTTTAGGAGCATCTTCCATAAAATCGTCACGCTCTATATATAGCTCTTTGGTAAATGCAACATCGCGACTTCCCATGCTCTCATCCTCGGGGTTGTTGATAGACGACATCATCTCTGTTTTATCCTCAGGATAGTTAGTAATAATCAGTTTTATTGGATCGAGTACAGCAGACACTCTTGCAGCCTTAGCATTCAAATCTTGACGAATGCTATGCTCAAGAAGAGCAAGGTCAATCATTCCATCGTATTTTGTATAACCAATACGGTCTATAAAGCTACGAATAGCTGTTGGCGTATAGCCCCTACGTTTCAAACCTGCTAGTGTGGGCATTCGTGGGTCGTCCCAACCCGATACCAAACCACCCTCTACCAATTGCAACAATCTGCGCTTACTCATCATAGTGTAGGTGAGGTTTAGGCGATTGAATTCGTACTGACGAGGACGATAGTCGCTATCTGCCAACTGATCTATAAACCAATCGTAGAGCGGACGGTGCACCTCGAACTCAAGCGTACAGATAGAGTGAGTAACCCCCTCAAAATAGTCGCACTGTCCATGGGCAAAGTCGTACATTGGGTAGGCTTTCCACTTTGTGCCAGTTTGGTGATGTGGAGTGTGAATAATACGATAAATAATTGGGTCGCGAAAATGCATATTGCTAGCTGCCATATCTATTTTGGCACGCAAAACCATAGCGCCTTCAGGTAGGTCTCCACTATTCATCTTTTCAAATAGCTTCAAGCTCTCTTCAATTGGTCTATCGCGATAGGGGCTATGTACACCTGGTGTGGTGTGTGTGCCTTTTTGCTTGGCAATTTCTTCGGCACTTTGCTCATCTATATATGCCTTGCCCTCTTTTATTAGCTTTACAGCAAAATCCCACAGTTGTGGAAAGTAGTCAGAAGCGTGATATATCTCGCCCCACTCAAACCCCAACCAGTGAATATTATCTTTAATAGACTCTACAAACTCTACATCCTCTTTTACAGGATTTGTATCATCGAAACGAAGATTACACACCCCATTGTATTTCTCAGCAAGCTCGAAGTCTATACAAATAGCTTTGGCATGGCCAATATGAAGGTAGCCATTTGGCTCAGGTGGGAAACGAGTTTGTACTCTACCACCATTTCTACCCTCTTTCAAATCTTTCTCTACAATAGCCTCTATAAAATTTAGGCTTTTCTTGTTTTCACCTGTAGTTGATTGTTCTACCTTGTTCATTTATCTTGTATTTATTTAGTCGTTGTTGTTTGTCTATATTTTTATTATCGATTGGTAACAGCCATTTCTAACTGACCTATCTATCTTTTTTTCTCTCTCTTAAATAGAAGTTCTAGCATAGGGTGTTACACTTTTATCGCTAAACTCCCCCTCAAGATACTTATAATAGCCTGTAACAGCAACCATGGCAGCATTATCGGTAGTGTATTCAAATTTGGGAATATGAATTTTCCACCCATATTGCTCTGCATGCTCTTCAAATGCAGCTCTTAAACCAGAGTTAGCAGATACGCCTCCTGCCACAGCCACCTCCATTATATTGGTATCCTCGGCAGCATTACGTAGTTTGTCCATCAGTATCTCTATAATAGTTTTTTGCAATGATGCAGACAAATCCTCTCTGTTTTTCTCTATAAAATTAGCATCTTTCTTCATCTCATCTCTCAAGAAATAGAGAAACGATGTTTTCAGTCCACTAAAGCTATAGTCGTATCCATCTATACGAGGCTTGTTGAATTTAAATTTATCAGCATCGCCCTCTTTTGCCAATTTATCTATTATAGGACCTCCTGGATAAGGCAATCCCATTACTTTGGCACATTTATCGAAAGCCTCGCCTGCAGCATCGTCAATGGTTTGTCCCACTATCTCCATTTTGCTATACGAATCCACTTTTATTATCTGAGAGTTTCCTCCTGATACCAACAAGCAGAGAAATGGAAAACTAGGATGCGATTGATCTTCGGCGTGCTCTTTTATAAAGTGTGCCAACACATGTGCGTGCAAATGATTCACTTCTATAAGAGGAATATCCAACGCAGTTGAAAATCCCTTTGCAAATGAAGTACCCACAAGCAACGAACCCAATAGTCCTGGACCCCTTGTAAATGCCACTGCCGACAGCTCTTCTTTGCTTATACCAGCCTTTTTAAGTGCTTGATGCACCACAGGTATTATGTTTTGCTGATGGGCACGTGAAGCCAATTCGGGAACTACCCCACCATACTCTTTATGCACGAGTTGACCAGCCACTACGTTGGAGCAAATTACTCCATCGCGTATTACTGCTGCTGATGTATCGTCGCACGATGATTCTATGCCTAATATTATTGCCATTCTGCTTAAAAAATATAAGTTACAAAGATACTACTTTTATATGGAAAATAGAAAATGAAATTGATGGAGATGTAATGTATAAAATGAGACTTGTAAAATAATATAATACATGAACTGCAATAGCTAACATTATGCAGTATTTTTATCAGTTAGTTTTAGCTGCACAACTTGACTCATCAAACTTAATATAAAAATTGTTTAATTGAGAAAAATGATTTAAGTTTGCACCTGTTAATCAACATAATACAAACAAACAATACAATGAGAAAAAACAATTGGTACATCACTATCGGAGTTGGTTTTATTGCTTTAGCAATTCTTTTAAAGGTGTTTAATTTGCAGCACAATACTAGTATCTTCTTTCAGGGCTTTTCTACAGGGTTAGGGTTGGTATTGATTGTGAGGGGATTTATTATGAATAGAAAAAAGCAGAAATAGTGGGGATTTAAATACTGCGCATGAGTTGTAATTGCTCTTTTCTCACTCTGCTTTTAAGCGAAAAATCCTATTACACCACACGCCCTTCACCCTTTACCCAACAATTCTTCTTCAACATTGAACAATATTGATAGATTCGTATTATATTTGTAAACAGAAAGTAACTATAAACAAATATAAAATGGGAAAAGTATTAATTATTGGAGCTGGTGGAGTTGGCACAGTTGTAGCCAACAAGGTAGCAAAGAATAGTGATGTATTTACAGATATTATGCTGGCTAGTCGCACAGTAAGCAAATGCGAAGCTATAGCTAAGGATGTCAAAGAGCGTACAGGTGTAACCATACAAACTGCCAAAGTGGATGCAGACAATGTACCTGAATTGGTGAAACTGATGAATGAGTTTAAACCTGAGATAGTGATAAATGTAGCACTACCTTATCAAGATTTAACCATAATGGATGCATGTCTTGAAGCGGGAGTGAACTATTTGGACACTGCCAACTACGAACCTCTTGACGAAGCTAAATATGAGTATAGTTGGCAATGGGCATATCACGACAGATTTAAAGAGGCTGGATTGACAGCTATTCTTGGTTGTGGTTTCGACCCAGGTGTAACAAGCATATTTACTGCTCATGCAGCCAAACATCATTTTGATGAGATACACTACTTAGACATTGTAGACTGTAATGCGGGTGATCATGGAAAAGCATTTGCTACCAATTTCAACCCCGAGATAAATATACGCGAGGTGTCGCAAAAAGGTAAGTATTATAAAGATGGAGAGTGGATTGAGACAGAGCCACACGAGATACACAAACCATTGACCTATCCAAATATTGGTAAAAAAGAGTCGTACTTGATTTATCACGAAGAGTTGGAGTCATTAGTAAAAAACTTCCCAACCATTAAGCAAGCTCGCTTTTGGATGACATTTGGCGAAGAGTATCTAACTCACCTACGTGTGATACAAAACATTGGTATGGCTCGCATCGACGAGGTAGAATATCAGGGGCAAAAGATTGTTCCAATTCAGTTCTTAAAAGCTGTATTGCCCGATCCAGGTGAACTGGGCGAGAACTACACTGGCGAAACATCTATTGGATGCCGAATACGTGGTATAAAAGATGGTAAAGAACGCACCTACTATATATACAACAACTGTAGCCACGAAGCTGCTTACAAAGAGACAGGCGCACAGGGTGTAAGCTACACTACTGGAGTACCTGCTACTATTGGAGCACGCATGTTTATGGAAGGACTATGGAAAAAACCAGGTGTATTTAATGTAGAGGAGTTCAACCCAGATCCATTTATGAAGCAACTAAACAAACAAGGGCTGCCTTGGCACGAAGAGTTTGATGTTGATTTAGAATTATAAAATGAATAAATAAAAGACCTTGCAGTTATTGGCTGCAAGGTTTTTTTATAACTTTGCAAAACAGAAAAAAGAGAGTGAGCTAAACGAGAAACAACAACAATGAAACCTAAAAGCTTAGTAAACATAGGAGACTACAGTAGAGACGACATAATACGTATAATAGAAACTGCCTCTAAATTTAAACAACAACCCAACCGACCGCTTTTGAAAGGCAAGGTGTGTGCCACGCTTTTCTTTGAGCCCAGCACACGCACACGGTTGAGTTTTGAAACTGCCATAAATAGATTGCAGGGACGCATTGTGGGGTTTTCGGATACTGCCACAAGTAGCGCTACCAAAGGCGAATCGTTGAAAGACACCATAATGATGGTGAGCAACTATGCCGACATCATTATTATGCGTCATCACTTAGAGGGTTCTGCTCGATATGCTTCTGAGGTTTCGCCAGTACCTATAATTAATGCTGGAGATGGAGCAAACCAACACCCCACACAAACCATGCTAGACATATTTAGTATCTACGAAACGCAGCAAACACTCCAAGATTTGACAATAACCATAGTAGGTGACTTGAAATATGGGCGAGCTGTTCATTCATTAATTGAGGGACTCTCGCATTTCAATCCTACTTTCAACTTTGTAGCACCTCAGGAGATGAAAATTCCAGAAAAGCATAAAATCTATTGCGATAAGAGAGGAATTAAATATCATGAGTTTACAGATTTCTCACCCAACTCTATCAATAGTGCAGATATACTATATATGACACGTGTACAGAGAGAGCGTTTTACAGATTTAATGGAGTATGAGAAGGTGAAAAACATCTACACCTTGAGAAATGACATGCTCAGCGATAGCAAACCCAACTTAAAGGTGTTGCATCCGCTGCCCCGCGTGAAAGAGATAGACCAAGATGTCGATAGTAATCCCAAAGCATACTATTTTCAACAGGCTGGCAATGGAGTATATATGCGTCAAGCTGTGATGTGCGATTTGCTAAATATAGAGGTGGAGTAACCCAAAGTGTGTGACTTGCAAAACTGATAAAGAACAACTAAACAAAAGTAAAACAACTAATAATATGGGCAAAGAATTACAAGTAGCAGCGCTGAAGAGTGGCACTGCCATAGACCATATCCCATCCAACCAACTATTTAAAGTAGTGAAGCTATTGAGGCTACACGAACTAAAAAACAGCATTACTATTGGCAACAATTTCGATAGTAAAAAAATGGGCACAAAGGGTATAATAAAGATATCGGGAAAGTTTTTTGAAGAAGATGAGATAAACCGAATTGCCTTGGTAGCCCCCAAAGTGAAGCTCAATATTATAAAAAACTACGAGGTGGTGGAGAAAAAAAGAGTGTCGCTCCCCGATGTAGTGATAGGCATAGTGCAGTGCAACAATCCTAAATGCATAACCAACAACGAACCTATGAAAACTCGCTTCGATGTAGTGGATAAAGAAAAGGTAACCCTCCAATGTCACTACTGTGAGATAAAAATAGAGAAACAAGACATTATACTTAGCAAGAGTAAAATAAAATAAAAGCTGCCTCTATTGTATTGCTAAAGCCAATAATTGTGTTATGGTTTTTTGCATGCAATATATTTTCATACCTTTGTGCAACTTTTTTACAGAACATATATAACCAATAAGTTCTACCTTAATTTATGGCAGCAAACAAATCACCTAAAAAGAAGGGAAGCTTTCAATCTGTAAGCACTACAGCGTTTAAAGCCCTTATTGCCAAAAG
>DUVZ01000335.1 GCA_012840785.1 Bacteroidales bacterium | reverse complement strand
CTTATCCCAATGAGATGTCGCTACTAATTGGGAATGAGGATGATGAGCTTGCAAGGCTGGAGAAAAGAATAGAAAAATCCACGCAAGAGATTAAAACAATTTGCAGCGAAATAGAGAGCAAAAACAATGAGTTGGCAGCACTTGAAATACCTGATGGTGGTTTTGGCAAGGTGGTTTTGGATGAACTGAGCGGAAATATTGATAAGCTCTCAAATTTAGATAGAAGTATAGAAAACCGACGTGTAGAGATTGAGAAAAACAAGCGAGAAACAAAGGTGGTGCTTAGCGATCTTTTCTCCACACTGCAGAGTAAAAACCTTGATGCGTTGGGTTTAGAGGACATTCGTAATTTGGATGGTTTTTTTGATGAGGCTCATCGTCTATTAAACAACAAAAAGCAACTTGAAAATGAAATAGACCACTTAGAAAATAAAAAGCAAGAGCAAACACATACAGAAGCTGACTTACATCATGGTATCCGTCTTTTAGTAGATTGGTTTGAAAAAGATGAATCATCGCAAGGTTCGTCACGATGGTTGCCGTGGATTTTGTTGATATTGGGTTTAATAACAGTTCCTTTAACCCATTTCTTTGGTTGGATAGGATTGGTGGGCGTACTAGCTATGCTGTTGTTTATTTTGTTTAAGGGGCAAGACAAAAAAGCTAATGATTCGGTGCAAACAACACGTGAAAATGATTTTAAGAGAACTGCTATACGTGAGCCTGAAAAGTGGCAAGAGCAAGAGGTGTCGAAGCGACTGGAAGAGCTTCACAAAGAGTTGCACGAGGTGAAACAGCAAAATGAAATCAATCGCCGTTTGACGGAGTTAGATGGTTTGCTGCAACAAATAAAACCACAATTTCAATCGTTAGAGGGTAAACGACAAGTCTGGATAGATAAACTATCTGATATTCCAGAGTTGACTGTCGAAAACATTGAATCTTATTCGAGTTTGTATTGGTTTTTGAAAAACTTGCAAAAATGGCAAAAGCATAACAATGAACTACAGGCAAATCTAAATTCTTATAAAGAGGAGCGTAACATATATTCAGAAACTTTAGCTCGTATCAATTCAATATTAACAGAAGTGAATGTGCAAAGTGCATCTGATGTGGCATCTGCAAAAGCTATCTTGAAAAAGATGAATGAGGATGAGAATCAACGCTCTGCACTAATAAAAGATTGCAAGCATTTAGATGAACGAAAAAATGACTACGAAGCATCAAAGGTAAATGACAGCAAAGAGCTTCACTCTATTTATAACAGATTGAGTTTGGAGGTTGGAGCGACAGACGATTTAAGAGGTTTATTATCTAAGAAAGAAGAATATGATAACTTCAAAAAAGAGTTTGAGCAAGCCAATCTTCGCTTAACTGACAAAAAGAGTCATTTGCTTAACCACCAGCTATATATTAATCTGAAGGAGCAAATTTCAACGGTATCAATTGAAGAGGCAGAAGAGCAAAAAGAGCGTTACACTAATTTATCTGATGAGAGTGAGAGTTTATATAAAGCAATAGTAAAAATTGAAGCCGACATTAAAAAAGAGGAAACTGGACGAGAGCTGGAAATAGCATTATCAGAAAAAGATCTAGCAATCAGTAATTTAGAGCAAAACTACCTCGATACGATGACAGCTATTACAGGAGATGTGATTGTAAATGGCTTGAAAAAGAAAACACAAGAACATAGCAGATCAAAAGTATTTAATAGAGCAAATGAGCTGTTTAATAAAATCACCCGTGGGCGTTATCAGTTGATATTGGATGATGCTGAAGGAGGACGTTTTAGAGCAAAAGACACGGTGTTAAATCTTGGACAACCACTTGACCATCTATCTTCTGGCACTCGCATTCAGTTGTTGATTGCTGTTCGGTTGGCATTTATCGAAAGTCAAGAAACTGGTGTCAAACTTCCCATTTTGGCAGATGAGGTGTTAGCAAATAGCGATGACATCAGGGCAACTCAGATTATAGAGGCTTTGATAGAGATTAGCAAAGAGGGACGACAAGTTTTTTATTTTACTGCACAAACCGATGAGTTGAAAAAATGGCAAGAGCATCTTGCTGTCCATCCTGAAGTTGATGGACAGATAATTGTCTTAAAAGGACATGTGAATGAGGAAATTGAATATAATTTGGGTGAGATATCCAAAAGTCCCTCTCTAAAGTTTGCAGCTGTTCCATCTCCACAGGGTTATTCAAATGAAGCATACCACAAGCTGTTGAATGTTCCACAGTATCACTTGCTTAAACATACACCGCAACAGCTCTATCTATCTTATCTTATCGAAGATAATGATTTGTTGTATGCCTGCCTTCAACGTGGCATTCAATACTATGGGCAGCTAAAGAGCTATGTGGAGTGTCAAGGCAAACTGGAAGGTTTAGATGATTCTACTCTTAAAGAAATTGATAGTAAAGCTCAATTATTGAAGCATTATCAAGAGTTGTATCAAATAGGGAGAGCCAAACCTATTGACAGAGGGGTGTTGATTGACTCTGGCAGTGTGTCTGATGTGTTTATAGATACGGTGGATGATAAATTGGAGGAGCTAGACCACAATCCAAAACAACTAATTGAAGCTCTTAGAGCTAGAGAAGTGTCGGGATTTATGAGAGCCAAAATAGATGAGCTTGAAGATTATCTATTTAGATTAAACTACTTGGATGGAAATGAGCCATTAACTGCAGAAGAGATAACTATTCGAAAACATGCAAAGTTGTCTACAATGGAGTTGAGTGCTGTTGAAGCTGAGAGATTTTTGCAGAGAGTAGCAAATTAATTTCACCTCGATTGATTGACCGCATTAGTTTGGATGAGGCTAAAGTATTTGTAAATATTTCGCAAGAGCTTATTAAGCCAAGCACCTGAATATACGGATGATTTGCTACTATCAAGAGCTTACGAAGAGAAGTTGCATCAACATTATAGTCAAAAAGGCTGCTGGATGGATGAGTGGAGTTGATAATAAGTAAATTGGAGCGATAAAGCCCTGCTTGCAGCTAGCCATTAAGCATTGTGGCACCCACTATACCCATTACTCCTAAAACAACCAATATAACTCCTACAGCACGATTGAATAGTTTAAGAGAGCGGCGATTGAAGTATCTTTTTAGTTTTGATACATAGGTGGTGATAAAGAACCACCAAATAAGTGCACCCACTCCAATTGAGGTTAACCCAACGGCAAAAGCCAACCAACTTGTGTCGAGTGGGCTATAATGAAAACGTGCAAATAGTGAAATGAATAGAAAAACGATAGCTACATTGGAGAGTGTAAGGAGAAATGCGGTTATAAAATCTTGATTATAGCGTGTTGTGTTTTTATTCTTGGCTGGCTGCAGTATTTTAAGTGGGTTGGTATTGAAAAGAGCAATACCAAAAAGAATAATAACTAAACTTCCAACATATTGTAGCGGTTGCTCGTTTCTTTTTAGCAAATCGTCTACAATGCCCATTCCAATAAGTGTTATTGTAGCATATATTAAATCGGAAACCATTGCACCCAATCCAGTTACAAACCCATGTAGCCTTCCTCTACTTAATGTGCGTTGAACACACAAAATGCCTATCGGACCCATGGGTGCAGACACAATTATACCAATTATAATTCCTTTATATATTGTTTCAAACATCTGTTGAATCTATTCTATTTTTAGACAATCTAATATAAGGTTTTTCCTTTGCAAGAAAGAGAGCAGCAACTGCATAGCTCTCTTTTTGTTTTTTAGTTACATGTTTGCAATGGCAAATATATAACGGAAACTCAAAAGCTTTCCACCTTTAAGCCTCTTTTAGCTTAGAAATCCAAGTTAAATATGAGTTTATTTATCGAGTAGATAATGCACAAAGATACACTCAATAATTAAAACATGCAAAATGCAGATAAAATTAGATGGGAGTCATCTCTTTTCATTAACTTTGCCGCTCATTACATAGAGCTCTGTGTTTTACATATCTCTATCAACACTCTAATAAACTTGTAGGCAATGATATCTTTTTTTAAAACTCCGTCTCAAAACATTATTGCGGTTCAATCTCAATCCGCACTTTCTCAAGAGAATATTGATAAATTGAGCTGGCTTTTTGGCAATGCCAAACTGGTTGATGCTTCTTATTTGAAAGACTCTTTTGTAGGTCCACGTCGTGAAATGATTACTCCATGGAGCACTAGTGCAGTAGAGATTACTCAAAATATGGGTGTAGAAGGTGTGCTTAGAATAGAGGAGTATTTCTCAATTGACTCATCGTATGAGCATGATCCCATGCTTCAAAGGGTTTACGATGAGTTGAATCAACAGTTGTTTGATATTGATATCGAACCCGAACCTATTTATCATATCGACGATATAGCATCTTATAATCAACAAGAAGGCTTGGCGCTTAGTCAAGAAGAGATAGATTATCTAGATGGTGTGAGCAAAAAAATGAATAGAAAGCTTACAGATAGCGAGGTGTTTGGTTTTTCGCAGGTGAACTCTGAGCACTGTCGACATAAAATATTTAACGGTAAGTTTATTATTGATGGGGTTGAAAAGGAGAGTTCGCTCTTTCAGCTTATCAAAAAAACATCGGCTGTAAATCCCAATACGCTTGTATCAGCATACAAAGATAACGTTGCTTTTATAGGTGGTCCTACTATAGAGCAGTTTGCTCCAATGAGTGGCGATAAGGCAGACTTTTTTGCTACTAAGGAGATTGACAGTGTGCTTTCGTTGAAGGCTGAAACGCACAACTTCCCAACTACTGTAGAGCCTTTTAATGGTGCTGCTACTGGTACGGGTGGCGAGATTCGCGACCGACTAGCTGGAGGCAAGGCATCATTGCCATTGGCAGGCACTGCTGTGTATATGACGGCTTATCCAAGACTGGAAGAGGGTAGACCATGGGAGGAGGCTATTAGTCCCAGAAAATGGCTTTATCAAACACCCGAGCAAATATTGATAAAAGCTTCTAATGGCGCATCAGATTTTGGCAATAAGTTTGGACAACCTCTTATTTGTGGTTCTGTGCTTACATTTGAGCATGTAGAGAATCAGAAAAAGTTTGGTTTCGACAAAGTGATTATGCTTGCTGGTGGTATTGGTTTTGGAAATAGATTGGATGCTTTGAAGGATGACCCAATACCAGGTGAAAAAGTAGTAGTGATGGGTGGCGACAACTATCGCATTGGTATGGGTGGTGGTGCTGTATCTTCGGTTAATACTGGTGAATTTTCATCAGGTATTGAATTGAATGCTGTGCAACGTGCCAATCCTGAAATGCAGAAGCGCGTAGCAAATGTGATACGTGCATTATCAGAGTCGAGCAATAATCCCATTGTATCTATTCACGACCATGGGGCTGGTGGGCATCTAAACTGTCTCTCGGAGCTGGTGGAAGCAACTGGTGGAAAGATAGATATATCGAAACTTCCTGTTGGCGATAAAACGCTTAGTGCAAAAGAGATTATTGGCAATGAAAGCCAAGAGCGGATGGGAATGTTGGTAAAGGAAGAGGATTTAGAGAGAATTGAGAGAATAGCAAAACGCGAACGTGCACCGTTTTATGTGGTGGGTGAAACTACCAATGACATGAAGTTTACTTTTGAGCAACCCGATGGAGACTCTCCTATTGATATGAATTTGGAGGATTTTTTTGGTAAACCTCCAGTTACTGTTATGGAAGATAGTACAGTAGAAGAGTTTTATAATGCTCCTGAATATGACGCTGAAGAACTAGAAACATATCTAGAGAATGTGCTTAAACTAGAGGCAGTTGCATGTAAAGATTGGTTGACCAATAAAGCAGACCGCTCTGTAAGTGGTAAGGTGGCACGTCAGCAAACGCAAGGCGAAATACAATTGCCATTGAGTGATATGGGTGCTGTGGCACTAGATTATAGAGGGTTTGCTGGTATGGCAACATCTATAGGGCATGCTCCACAAGTGGCTATGATAGACCCTGCTGCAGGCTCGGTGGTGTCTATTGCCGAGGCGCTCACCAATATTGTGTTTGCTCCTCTCACAAACGGTTTGAGTGGTGTATCGCTTAGCGCCAATTGGATGTGGCCCTGTCGCAATCCAGGTGAGGATGCACGTTTCTATTCTGCAGTTGAGGCTTGTTCGGACTTTGCTTGCAGTTTAGGTATTAATATCCCTACTGGAAAGGATTCGCTTTCGATGACACAACAGTATGAAGATGAGAAGGTTTATTCACCTGGCACAGTTATTATATCAGCAGTGGCAGGGGTAAAAAATATTCGTCGCATTGTGTCTCCAGTTTTAGCTTATATAAAAGGAACCTATTTATACTATATCGATTTCTCGTTTGATTCTTTCAAACTGGGAGGGTCTGCATTTGCTCAAACAATGAATAAAGTGGGAGATGAAGCTCCTACAGTGAAAGACTCGGAGTATTTCAAAAATGCATTTGCTGCAGTTCAAGAACTTGTAAATCGTGGTTTGGTGCTTGCTGGTCATGATGTTTCGGCTGGGGGTATGATTACTGCTATGCTCGAAATGTGTTTTGCAAATCCACAAGGTGGTTTGGAGGCTCGTTTAGATAAAATTCGTCATTCTGATCTTATAAAGATACTCTTCTCGGAAAATCCAGGGGTGTTGGTGCAGGTAAAACATCACCACTTGGTAGAAAAAATATTAGACGATTATGGTGTAGGCCATGCTATTGTGGCTCGTCCTATCGAAGAGCGTAAGCTTATAATTGAAAAAGATGAGTTCAGAAAAGAGTTCGATGTTGATCATCTACGCGATGTGTGGTACAAAACTTCTTACCTATTAGACACAAAACAGAGTGGGGAAGAGGCTGCTAGTGCACGTTTCCAAAACTATAAGAAGCAACCGCTCAAATTTGAATTTGATGCTGCTTATACTGGTAAGCTACAAGATATGGGGTTGAATCCCGATCGTACAGAAGCATCAGGCATTAGAGCTGCTGTTGTGCGTGAGAAAGGCACAAATGGTGATCGAGAAATGGCTTATGCGCTTTACCTTGCAGGTTTTGATGTGAAAGATGTTCATATGACTGACCTCACATCGGGACGCGAAAACTTAGAAGATGTTGATATGTTGGTTTTCTGTGGTGGTTTTTCCAACTCAGATGTGTTTGGCTCTGCCAAAGGATGGGCTGGTGGTTTCTTGTATAACGAGAAAGCTAAAACATCGTTGGACAACTTCTATGCACGCAAAGATACATTGAGTTTGGGTGTGTGCAACGGTTGTCAGCTGATGATGGAGCTTGGTTTGGTATTTCCTGAAATGGGAGATAATCATCCGAAAATGCATCACAACAAATCTGGTAAATTTGAGTCTACATTTATAAGTGTTGATATACCAGAGAACAACTCGGTGATGCTAAGATCATTGAAGGGAACTACTCTTGGTATTTGGGCTGCTCATGGTGAGGGTCGTTTTGTTTTGCCAGGAGCAGAGGGTGAGTACGGAGTTTCAGCTAAATATGCTTATGATGACTATCCAGCCAATCCAAACGGCTCGGATTATAATGCTGCGGCACTATGTTCTAAAGATGGTCGTCATTTGGTAATGATGCCTCACTTAGAGAGAACTATATTTCCTTGGCAAAATGCCTACTATCCTTTCAAACATCGCAAAAATGATGTTACTCCTTGGATGGAAGCATTTATTAATGCTAAAGAATGGTTGAAGAAACAGAAATAGTAATTATATAAAAATTAAATATATACTCCCCATCCTTATCATTGGAATAAGAATGGGGAGTACATTATTATGAAAACAATTTTTGAATACGAGATGAAGGTTCGTGACTATGAGTGTGATGCTCAGGGCCATGTAAACAATGCTAATTATCAACACTACTTTGAGGTGACCCGTCATGAGTTTTTAGAACAAGTGGGGCTCAATTTTTTTCAGCTACATCAACAAGGTATCGATACTGTGGTATCGCGTGTTGAGATACGATACAAAGTGCCATTAATTGGTATGGATAAGTTTAAATGTACTGTGGCTCTTAAAAAGAGGGGTATTATTTATGAGTTTCATCAAAAAATTATCCGCCTTTCTGACAATAAACTCTGTGCAAAAGGTAAGATAGATGTGGTGTGCCTAATTGATGGGGTGTTGTCGCAACCTACTATCTTTGATGAGGCGTTTGAAGCGTATATTTAAATTAATCCATCCTCACTACTCTACTTAGAGAGACCACAGTACAGATTATTGCTGGTTTGGGATGTTTGTATTCTACTCATCCAACATCCAATACAAAGGTTCACCCGTTGTGCCACTTGGAAAGGAGATGCCAAGCATCACAGCAATAGTGGGAGCAATATCTACAATTTCGCTTCGACGTGATGAGCTGCCACTCTTTACTCCTTTACCATAAAATAGCATAGGAACGTGGGTGTCATACATAAATGAACTTCCATGTGTGCTTCCTGTGCGTGAATAGGAGATAAAAGATGGGTCTAACACATAAATTAAATCGCCACTTCGTTTGTGATTAAATCCATTCTTAATCAACTCATCCATCCCTTTTGTGTAGGCTCCATTCACGATTTGCTGGCGGGTATACACTCGATGTATGTTGTCTTGCATCAAGATATAATTTGATAGTTTTTGTTGAAAACTATCTATATTGATATTCATTTCATGTAGCAACTCATAATTGAAGAATAGTTGATTGTTGGATATGTTTTTAATCAAATTTTTGTTGCCATACTCTTTCTGAGCCAAGCTGTCGATTTTGTTTCTAAAGCTTCTGCTATCGAAATAGCCTGCAGGAATTTTCAATGAGTCTAAGTAGGCTGGCACATCCACAGCTGCGTGATCGGCAGTAAGAAATACTATATATTGGTCTTTACCCACCGTCTTATCCAAATATTGTAGTAGCTCGGCTATGTTTTTATCTAGTCTTAGATAAGTGTCTTGTACTTCTTTCGAATTAACTCCAAAGTTGTGACCAACGTAGTCTGTGCTAGAGTAGCTGAGTGTTAGAAAGTCGGTATCATTATTTTGTCCAAGTTTTTCACCCTCAATAGCTGCTATTGCAAAATCGGTTGTAAGATCATTGCCAAATGCCACTGCTTTTAGGAGCTCGAAGTTGTTGTTGTGAGCTCTCAACTCTTGCAGGTTGTATGGAAAAGTAGCTGTTTCTTTACCTTTAAAACCACCTTCAAATTTATTCATATCCGTTCCACTCTCCACATAAGTTTCGATGGGGTAGAGGGTGTTCCATGTTTTGAAGTAGGAGGCTGCTTTACCAGAGTTGTTAAACTCAACCACCCATTGTGGCAAACTATCCATATAAAAACTGCTGCTTATCCACTGTCCTTCGTCCATGCCATGAAACCAGTATGCAGCATTGGCAGTGTGTCCAGCAGGAAGAATGGCTCCACGGTCTTTGAGGGCTACTCCAATGGTTTTTCCTCGCATTTGGGTAGCTAGTCTGTTTTCGTCGGCTATTGTGGTTACAGTCATTCTGTGTGGCGACATCATTCCTGCATTATCCATTGTTCCTATTGGTTGAACGCTTGTGTCACCTGCACAATAGACGGATGTGTCGATAGTTTTGTCATACCAGTTATTACCAATAATACCATGAGTGGCAGGCGTAGTACCAGTGTAAATGGATGCATGTCCGGGACCAGTATAAGTGGGAACATAATTAAAGTGTGCGTTCTTGAAACGATATCCATTATTAACAAATCTCTTAAATCCATCCTCGCTGTAATGGTTTCAAAATCTCTCGATATAGTCGTTTCTCATTTGGTCTACAACTATGCCTACAACCAATTTAGGCTTCTCGCTTTTGGTTGTTTGAGAGAATGCTGGAAGATTAAAAATTGCTACTATTAAAAGAAATATATGTAGTCTCATAATTATACTATTTGTGTGTAAATATCTTGAAGTTTTCCCTAGTGAGCAACGTTAAACTTCGTTGCTCGTTCTTTATAAGTAACAGTTGCTAAACAAGTTTGGTTCGAAAGGGCTCTTAATTTCACTTTTGCTCCTTTTTTGTTAATAATCATTTGTATATTTGCATCTAAATTAAACATTCAGATATCTACAGTTTGTGATATCTGAATGTTAAGAGCTTATTGATTTGTCAGAAAACACATAACTGAATACTAGCAGCCATGTCGACGTTTATTACTAATAAAACGCTATATCAAATTGCATTAACGCATATTACAGGAGTGGGTGTTTCACTTGCTCGCAATCTTATGAGAATTGTGGGTGATGAGGAGCAAATATTTAAGGAGCCTACTCGTAATCTTGAAAAAATACAAGGTATTTCGTATCGTTTAATTAATGAGATAAAAAGTAGTGAGGTGCTTCGAAAAGCCGAAGAGGAGTTAGCATTTGTAACTAAAAACAACTTGCAGTCTCTGTTTTTCACAGCTCCCGAATATCCTGAACGACTTACTCATTGTGTGGATGCGCCTATTTTACTCTATATTAAAGGTAATAGCAATCTTAATTATAAGAAGGTCGTTAGTATTGTTGGAACGCGCAATGCTACAACCCGAGGATGCGAGGCTTGCAAGCAGTTTGTAAAAGATCTTTCAACGAAGTTTTCTGATATACTAATTGTTAGTGGTTTGGCTTATGGCATAGATATATGTGCTCATAGAGCAGCTTTAGAATATGGTGTACCCACTGTTGCTGTGTTGGCTCATGGACTAGACAGGATATATCCTGCAGTGCATCGAAAAACTGCTATTGATATGCTAGATGCTGGGGCATTGGTTACAGAGTTTCCGAGTGGAACAACTCCTGAGCGATTTAATTTTGTACGACGCAATAGAATAGTGGCAGGTTTGGCAGATGCAGTTGTTGTGATGGAATCGTCAAGTAAGGGTGGTTCGCTTATTACTGCCGATATTGCCAACTCATATTATCGTGAGGTGTTTGCATTACCAGGAAGGATAACTGATGCAGCATCGGTTGGTTGTAATAGACTTATAGCATCCAATCAAGCTATTTTGATGCAAGATATCAAAGGGTTTACAGACCACATGGGATGGGATGATTCTAAAAAGCCTGAACCTAAACAGAAAGAACTTTTCTTAGAGTTGACTGAAACAGAGGAGCGGGTGTTTAACGCCCTCAATAAAATGGAGCCAACACATGTGAATATGCTAGCTATTGAATTGGATATTCCTGTGTCTGAATTGTTTTTCACACTGTTAGAGTTGGAGATGAAAAATGTAGTGAAACCGATGCCAGGTGGAGTGTACAAATTGCAATAAGATAAAGATGAGTAAGAAAAACTATCTTCAATTAATTATTAATATCTGCTTTTTTTAATACCTTTGTTACATGTATCTTTATGCTTGAGCTAATATTGTGATTAAAATATATAAACATGAAATTTTCATACGGAGATAATTATTACATTAGAAGAGAGGATTACGTTACGGGATACAAAGCCAATAACAGACTTTCTATTTATACTATTATAGCAGTTTTGTATGCTATAATAGAGTGGCAGGTAAGAGTTAGAAATCCCGATAGCCAAGGGGTATTGTATACAGGTATAGCTATTACAGGAGCATTGTCGATACTTTTGTTAGTGCTGTTTTCAAGGAAACTGATTAGAGCTAAAGTGTTTGATATAGGCATACTTATGGTTGCTATTTTTAGCATCTACCTGCTTGTCAACAATTTGATGATTCTATTTGCATAAAACAAAATAATACAATCATATAATATAAAAGCGCGAAAGTTTAAATATAAAGCTTTTGCCTTTTTTTGTGAGAAACGTAATTTTTGGTTGGTTGGTCTACCATTTCTATTTAAAATACTTTCCATAAAATGGATTAATTTTTCTATTCATAAATTCATGAGATAAAATAGAAATAAATATAACACTTGCACATACTAATGCTGTTGTGGACATTGTTTCATAGCTATTTTGATGCTAATAGTAAATAATACTGCCAGCATATTAAGGATTAAGAGTGTTTGTTGTTTTTTTAATTATTGAATGTCGATAACTTAAATTGTTTAGAATAGATTTTAAATATGGAACATTGAAAATCAAAATTTATTGTAGATATAATACATCTCTAACATCCAGAAGTGCTTTTGCACGCAGATATTTGTCTACAGGAAGTGTAACTAGTGCTTTTGCATGTAAGTATTTTGCATCTAGAGGTTCGTTAAGTGCTATTTGATAGTTTGTAAACTATTAATGACAGTAGTTTAGTCTATTATTTATATATGTATACCATATATGGCAATTGCATTAGGCATGCAGAGGAAAGAAATTCCCCTTATTTGATTGTCAGTTTGTCAAATAAATTATGTTATTTGACAAAGTGGACTTCGATATGTAATATCTCACACAAACAATAAGGATATTTGGAGATCGAGATGTTAAATATATTTAATGAGATTTATCTTCAGGATGTTCGATTATATAAATTTTATCCATCCTAAAAGGTGCTATGTGTAAGAATGAATAAAATTATTGCGTTTTAAAAAGCAAACTGATGTTTGGTTATATAAATTTGTTTGAAATGTTTGTTGTTTTGATTGTTTAGTTCTAATACGTGTGTTTGTGGTTTTTATCAATAACTCTCTTTTGCTTTGTCTACCACTCTTTTTAGTGCTACTTTTCCTGTAAACGGAATGTTGTCAATACGCATATTTTTCTTAATCTCGGCGTGTGAGTAATTTTCGTACAGTCGACCAATTGCAGTTTTTAGAAATTCTTCGCAGAGCATCTCCATATTGTCGAATGCAAGTATTACCCTTTGTTTGTCTAAAAATGCTTTAAGAATTAAATCATATATCTTTTGTCCGTCCTCTTCATTAACTGCTTTTGATTTGTTTAAAACAGTTGCCACATGTATTGTTGTATCTCTCATAATATTGACTTTATGGATTATATCAATTTGTACTTGCTCAAAGATACATCAAATTGTGTTTGGTTGATGTAATTGAGGGCATGAAAAACCATCAGTTTGTTTAAAATTGAATAAACTGCTCTAAAATATTATGCTTTTATCACTGCCATTGGTGTTAGTTCTACCTGAATGTCCACTAAATCTTTTTGCAGTGCCATCACCTCTTGTATATCTTTGTACGAGCTTGGTGCTTCGTCCAAATCTCTTTTATGACGTAGAGCATGTAGTATGCCCAGTTTGTTCATTCTTGCCACTTCATCCTTTAGATTCAACTTTCTACGTGCCGCATTTCTACTCATAGTTCTTCCAGCACCGTGAGAGCAAGAGTTGAATGAGAGTGGATTGCCTTTACCTTTCACCAAAAACGAACTTGTACCTTGCGACCCTGGAATCATTCCCCATTCTCCTTTTTCTGCTCTTGTAGCACCTTTTCTGTGTACAATCAAATCAGTGTCAAAGTGGTTTTCCCACGCTGCAAAGTTGTGAGGTTTGTTAATGAAGTTTGAGAATTCCACATCGGGAAGAACATCGGTGAAAGCTTCTTTTATTCTTTCCATCATCAGTTTTCTGCTCTGTAGTGCAAATGCTATGCAGTAGTTCATCTCATCGAAATAGTTTTCATAACCCTTCGATCCACGCATAAAGTAAGATAGGTCTTTGGGAGTGGTGTTGTCTTTATGTTTTGCTCTCTCTTCCACTGCTTTTTTGTGATAGTAGTTGGCAACAGTTAAGCCAATATTTCTAGAACCAGAGTGTACCATTATCCACACATATCCATCGGTGCCTTTTTGTATCTCTATAAAATGGTTGCCTCCGCCCAGTGTGCCTATTTGCCTGGTGGCACTATTGTACTCTTGATTTACTATCTTTAAATCTTTATCTCTGGGTGGCATCCAGCTTTCATCTTGGCTGTTTTTGTGATGCTTAAACCCAACTGGAATGGTTTTGCGGATAATAGCCATGATGTTTTTTAAATCATGTTTCTCAACATGTTTGTAGTTTGTTCTTAGCGAACACATACCGCAGCCAATATCCACACCCACAGCATTGGGTATGATGGAGTCTTTTGTGGCCATCACACCACCTATAGGCATTCCATATCCTTGATGTGCATCGGGCATAATGGCTATGTGCCGGAAGGCAATATCAAGATTTGCCAAATCTTTGGCTTGTTGCATTGCTCCAGGCTCTAATTCTTTGAGCCATAGTTTTATTGGGATTCGTTCTGTTTCAATTTTTTGTATCATAGTAGCTAATATACGAATTTTTTTGTTGATAGAGATAATGCAAAAATATAATATGCTTTATCAAAGACAAATAGGTTGAAGTTTAAATATCGTGCATGGTTTTTTTATGTAATACTAATTGTCTAGAATGTCAACACCCTGTCGCTACTCACTACCCATTCGGCCAGCTCATCCATTGTAGATTTTATAGCTCCCTCAAAGTAAGGATGGTTTTTGTGAATTCCACAGCGTGCCATACATGTTCCACACACTTTTACCGCCACATTGTTGGCAATCAAGTCTTTTAGCATTTGCGACAGGTCTTGGTCGTAGTTTGCAGGAGGTTTGCACACACTTCTTGCCATATCAACGGAGTCGTTCATCAAAAATATTCTTACTTCGTTGCCACTAGTCCTCAATGTTTCGGCTAGTCTGAGGCCATTCCATGTTACATCTGTGTTGTCGTAAGGCTCTCTGTTGAAGATGATAAGTACTTTCATTGTTTAGAATCTTATATGTAATTGGGTTATCTCTTTATTATTTCTGCTCTATCGGTAAACTTTTTAATATCAATTTTTGGTTCGCTGTAAACAAATATCTTGCTTTTATCTCTAGCATCAATTGCTAAGTTTTTACGTGCATCTATGTGTAGCTCCGATTTGTCTTTAGTGTTCACATTTGCTGATGATACTTTCAGCCGTTTTGCATCTAACTCTGATGAGTCTATTGTAGTAAACAAAACTTTGTCAGAATTTCCATCCAACCTTAACCTAGCTGAACTTGATAAAGAGGCATTGGTGTTATCTGTGTTTATATCAGCATCCAAATTGGTTTTATCTGCCATTGTTATTGCTATCTGATCTGCGTGGAGCTTTAGTTTACCTTTTGCATCATTTAGCATTGTGATGGTAGCTTGGCTTGCTTTAGTTTCAATATCAAACTGGCTTGAGTTTTGAGCGTTAATAATGATAGTGTTGCTATCAAAAACTTTATCCATTTTTAGCTCTGCATCATCTTTTAGGAAAATGGATTCAAGGTTGTTTAGGCTTAATGTTATATGCAATTCTTTGCTTTTCACAATGTTGCTAGTTGTATAAATTCTAAGCACT
>DUVZ01000334.1 GCA_012840785.1 Bacteroidales bacterium | reverse complement strand
CGTTTAATGATGCTATAGGGTATGACTATACCATAGAAGACTTAGAGAATACCGAGCCAAGCAGTATGGTTATTGAACAGTCAAGAGAAGGATTTAGGAGATATAAAATAAACCCTGCTTACACAATATTCATTGATTTGGCGAGAGAGAGCCAAAAGATGTTGAGTGAATTATGCATGACAGCCAAAAGCTCTAATGCAGTTCAAGACGATGAGTTCACCGAGTTGAAAAACAAGATGGAGAAAGCGGCTAGTGGAAAATAAGGAACTCATAGAGCTAAAGGTTTCGACAGTAAAAAAGCTACAAGCAATTGATGTTGATTCATACGCCTTGAATGATACAGATTCAAGGCTTCCTGAATATATCAATATGTGTATCGCAGAACCCGACAAACACAATTTATATGAGCTTCTATCAATAGTAAGATTTTTCCACCTCCTAGATAAGTATGAATACCGAGCATCAAAAGTAAGGGAGTTTATAACATTGTTTGAGTTTCTGAAATTTTCGGGAGACAAAGGAGCTACAAGAATAAAAGCTTCCCCAGTACAGATATTTCAGTTTGCTAATATAAAGGGGTTTTACCACAAAGATACTGACAGAAAACTAATAACGGATGCACTTCTATTTGTGCCAAGAAAGTTTGGTAAGACTACAGAAGTGTCCGCATTTATGGTTGACGATTTACTATTTGGAGACTCCAACTCACAAGCATACGCAGGAGCTAACAGTTACGATCAGGCGCAAATTTTATTTGGAGAATTAAAGAACGTACTAAAGAGATTGGACAGAAAACTAAAACGGTTTAGAATAAACAGAGAGAGGATAACCCATTTAGGAACATCAAGAACATCATCAGCAAGGTGTTTAGCTTCGGATGCTTCAAAACTAGACGGATTGAACGCCTCTTTGGGTATTTATGATGAATTAGCACAAGCAGTATCTTTTGACCTTAAAAACGTAATTGATTCTTCAATGGGGGCAAGATTAAGCCCTTTAAGTATAGCAATTACGACAGCAAGTGATAAAAGAGACGGCCCGTTTGTTGACCTCCTTAATTACTACAAGAAAGTCCTTAGAGAAGAAACTGAAAACGATAACATCTTTGCTCATATATTTGAACCAGATGTTGACGATGAGGAAGGTGATGTTAACACGTGGCGAAAAGTGCAGCCACACATGGGCATAACGGTGTATGAGGACTTCTACCATAGGAAGTGGAAAGTGGCACAATCATCAGCCGATGAAATGAAAGAGTTTAGAAACAAACTTTTGAATGTATTCACCAAATCAGAGGCTAAAGAGTGGATTGGCAGAGAATATATAGAAAAACTACATTACAAGCACCCTGAATTGGAAGGTAAAAGATGCGTTGTTTCTGTGGACTTATCAGTATCAGATGACTTTTCAGCAGTTACATATCTTTTCCATTTAGGAGACAGATACAGGAATCAAAAATATTGCCCTTTCCACTCAATTACAGAATATTTCATACCGAGACAGACTATAGAAAAACACCCAAACAGAGAATTATACAAGAAGTGGGAAGAGCAAGGGCATATTAACGTATTAGAGACACCAACGATTGACTATGATTATCTATCAAATAGAATATTAGAAAAACCTTATGTAATAAAAGGATTAGGGTATGACCCATATAAAAGCAAAGAGTTTCTAAGAAACTTTGAGGGGGCAGGTTTAAGTGAATATCTATACGCAATTAAACAGACCTATGGAGAGTTTACCAGTCATGTTGAAGCTATGGAATTGGCGGTATTTAACGAACAAATAACCTTTGACCCAAACCCAATAACAGCATACTGCTTTGACAATGCAGTAATTGATGAGGATAGGATGGAAAATAGAAAGCCAATCAAAGAGAAAGAGACTGACAAGATAGATGGAGCTATAACAAACGTGATGGGTTTTTGGATGATGAATAACATAAAAACAGAATAATATGAGAAACTTTTTATTTGGCAAAATGAGAGTATTTAAAGTGCAAACAGATGTGGGGATATTCGACGTTGGCGGTCGCTCATACTCTTATAAAAAAGGTACTTTAACTATTAAGGACTGCTTTTCAAAGGTGGCCACGTTTATAAACATTAAACACATAACAGAAGTATGAAAAGAGGATTAATAGAACAAAGAAGCATATCAAGCGATGATCCTTGGTTGCCTGAATATTTAAACTTGATGGGTACTAACCCATACGGTGCAGTAAGTGTGACCAGTGGAGACTTAGCAATGAAGATTGCAGCAGTTTACAGGAGTGTGTCGATTCTT
>DUVZ01000333.1 GCA_012840785.1 Bacteroidales bacterium | reverse complement strand
GCACGCCATACAGGCTGTATTTGAAAGCGCTTGAAAGGAAAATTTATTTCATTTCGGTGCATTACAACATAACGTGCAAAAGGAACAGTTAAATCGTAGCGCAAACCTTTGTCAGATATTTTGTTAGCTGTTGCAGCAGAATTTCCAACTTTAATATCCTCCTCGCTCATGCTTTTTAGAAAATCACCTGAGTTTAGAATCTTGAAAAGCAGTTTATCACCCTCCTCACCATATTTGCCCATAAGTGTAGAGAGGTTTTCCATTGCAGGTGTTTCTATATTTTTATAGCCGTATAGCTTATAAACATCTTTGATGATATCGAATATATAATTACGTTTCGCCATTTCTTCGGGCGAAAAATCACGGGTTCCTTTTGGGAGAGATGGTTTTTGCATCGTTACTTTTAATCTATTTGTTAGTTTGAAGTACAAAGATAATGAATTTCTGCAGAGTAGTAAGAATGCTAAATGCAATTAAATGTTTTGCTTTTTATTTCGAAACCATATTTAATAAATAAAGACTACCCTGTTTAACTCAAGGCAGTCTCTTATTTTATAATTGTACATTAAAAAACGTGCTCAAATAAGGTTGTCAAAGTAATATATTAGTCGTTAAGACCGCTTACAACAAGTCGCTAGCCAATTCGGAAAGCTCGCTTCTCTCACCCTTTACAAGATTAGCATGACCAAATATCTTTTCCCCTTTCATTTTGTCAATCATATATGATAAACCATTAGATTGAGCATCCAAGTAAGGAGAGTCAATCTGTTGGATATCTCCTGTAAACACCATTTTTGTATCTTCACCAGCACGTGTGATAATGGTTTTAATCTCGTGAGGAGTCAAATTTTGTGCCTCGTCAACTATTACATAAGTGTTGGTTAAGCTTCGTCCACGGATATACGCTAAAGCCTCAATCTCTAACTTACCCGATTTTTGCATCTCTTCTAGTGCGCTAGCATCTTTACTCGATCCTATTTGAGTTTTAATTACATTCAGATTGTCGAACAGTGGTTGCATATAGGGACCAATCTTAGCTTTTTCGTCGCCTGGCAAAAAGCCTAAGTCTTTGTTGGATAGAGACACTATTGGGCGAGCCAATAGTATTTGGCTATATTCGTTGTGCTGACTTAATGCGGATGCTAATGCTAGCAAAGTTTTTCCTGTACCTGCTTTTCCAGTTAAGCCAACTAGTTTTATTTGAGGGTCGTTTAACACCTCAAAAGCAAAAGCTTGTTCTGCATTTCGTGGAGTGATGCCAAAGTTCGATTTCTTATCAACCTTCACAACTTTAAGGATGAAGGGGTTGTAACGTGCCAATATAGTGTTTCGGTGACTTTTTAACACAAAGCATTGATTAGGCTCTAAGTGCACATCAAAGGCGAACTCATCAATATCAATTCCATTGGGAGTGTTATACAATTTGTCTATCAAATCAGCATCTACACCTTCTATTTCTAACTCTTCTTCAGAGAAAGCATCAATGTTGACAACTTTATCTGTAATATAATCTTCTACAAGCAGGCCAAGCGAACGCGCTTTCATTCGCAAGTTGATGTCCTTTGTAACAAGTATAGATTTAACATCAGGGTTTTCTGTAGCTACACCCAGCACAACAGATAGAATCCTATTATCGGGTTTCTTGTCTGGAAAAGATTTCTCAATCTCCTTATTATAGTCTGACATGTTTTTGATGTAGAGTTTACCTCTTCCAATACCCAAATCAGCTCCACCTTCAAAGAGTCCATTTTCTGTAATATCGTCCAACTCTCGAACAAAAGCACGCGCATTGAAGTTAATCTGTTCATTACCTTTTTTAAACTTATCGAGCTCCTCTAGAACAATAAAAGGAATATAAATGTCATTTTCTTCAAAATTGTCTAAACATTTATAGTCGTGAAGAATAACATTTGTGTCGAGGATGAAGTTTTTTTTAGTTCCCATAATTATTAAATTTAGTTGTTTTTCCAATTCAATTCCCTTTTCAAAGAGTACAATATAAAAGTCTAGGGTAGAGCCTTTTATATTTACAACGGTATGGTAGAAATAAAGAGTAATATATCAAGATAAACTCAGTTTTTAGCAATCAGTTTTACTTTTGTTATATTGCCGTTAACCCTTCATATGGGTGCTAAACTCTCTTGATATTAACAAAGATAACAAGCTAATGGTTATATCACAACTAAAAAGGAATAATATTCACCTGAAAATATTATTTTATTTAATCCATTTTTATTGCAAATAAAGGTTGTTGTTAATAACAGATGGAAGATTAAAGTTTTATCCCTAATCTCCCTTGTCTGAAACTTTAGTTCTTATGAACTTACATTTTTTACCTGCAAATAATCATTTACTCTGTTTTCACTTCAAACGATTTTAAATAACTTTCTTGAGTTTCGTTAGAAGTGTTTATTAGTCGAATGTAGCGGTATTCTTTGAAAAGTTTACCACCAATCCAATCTTTATGCTGGTTCAGCTCTCCTCTATAATCTGTCCACTCCTCACCATCTTTCGAAACCTGAACAGTAGCCCATGTTGGAAACTCATCTAATCCAATGTTTATCTTAGTGCTTACTATAGTTTGTGCTGGCACTAATTCCAATCCAACATATCCACCAGCAGGTATTTGCAACACCTCTAGCATTGGAGAGATTGAAACGACCTTGCGCAAATAGCGAATTGGCAGTTTTTCAATTTGCGCTAAATTGCTATATATAAGGTGTGGTGTGTAATTGGCTATCGATGACAATTGTTCTCCAAACTTTTCTGTGTATTGCTTGCTTAGTTCAACTAGTAAGCTGTCAATAAGGGGCTCAACAACCAAGCTGCCAGTTTTCACTCCAGGTTGATAAGGATTTTGGTTCAATGTATTACTAATATTATACATCTCCTCTTTCACCAGTTTTACATGGTTATACAACTTATCAAAAGTGCTTTTGTCGTTTTGCATCAAAGCAGTTTGCAGATATGTTGTTGCCAATCCACTTTCTCCCAATAGGCTAAACTGCTTTAACCAAGGAGTTATCTCCTCAATCAATGCATCATTGTCTTTACTGTTTTGCAGAACCCTTGCAGCCATTATTATCTTCATAAACTCTTGCTGCACTTTCTGCAAGGAGTTCAAATCAAATTCCCCTATTTTCGTATTCTGCAAGTAGGTGTGGGCTGTCTTCTTAAACTCCCACGATTCATCTCTACGGTATCCATGACCATTGGGTCCTAAATCAGCATTGTGAATAGAGAAAGTGCGAAATGCCTCATAGTTGTTGGGCATTACATTTTTCAATGCATTCTCCCAAGTTGCCATCCAGTCGTAGTTGTTAATATTCCAAGCATAGTTGGCAACACTATATATAGCCACTTTTGAAGCCTCGGCAAACTCCATAGGATTGGTCATAAATCCCGACATCAAATCGTTAGCCTCTGTATCCAATCCATAAGCAGGTCCCATCAAAAGATGGTCGCGCACATAGTCAGAAACAGGAAAATTCCACCATATATAAGCATTGCGTTCGATATGTTTGTTTACCCATTCCAACCCCTGCGTATCAATATCAGAAATCACACGGTCACCCGTCCACATTATATGTATTGATGGGTTCAACTTGCTACCCAGTGTTGGTAGATAGCCCCTTTCAATGTTTGTCCAGCTTTTGTTGTACTCCGTTGGGCAAAGAGTAAGCGGTATCACATCACCTTTCACTTTAATAAAATTGTCATCCACATAATTCAGCAACTGTGCTTGCTTTTCAGCATTTACACCCTCACCCGAAATATCGTCGAAAAAGACTGCAAAAGCACGCACACCCAATTGATACATTGCCTCAAACTTATCCATCAAGAAATCTCTATCCTCGTTAGTCCATTTTATATCAAGCCCAGGGTGAATAGCCCACACAAAATCGACATGATTCTGATTAGCAATATCCACTAACTCTTCAATAGCTTTTGCTTCATCAGCAGGGTAGGGCTCTCTCCAATTTGGAGAACGATGATATGGGTCGTCTTTTGGTCCATATATATAGGTGTTCAATTTATTATCTCCATAAAACTTTAGTTGACGCACTCTGTCGTCAAAAGTCCATGGAGTGCCATAAAACCCCTCCACCACACCGCGTGCAACAATGTCGGGGTAGTCTTTAATTGTAATAATGGGTAGTGTTTCACCTTCCATTATTTGTTTCAATGTTTGCACACCATAGTAAGTGCCTCTCTCATCGTGTCCAGCAACCACTATTTTATCTTTCTCAATCGATAGGTAATAACCCTCTGCCTTGTTGGGGATATGCTTTCTAAACTTTCTAACAGCGCTATCTGATTTTTCACCTATATATATGGTGTACTCTTTATTGCTGTCGTTTTCGCTGAAAAGAGATTGCAAAAGGTTTACTGCAACAATATCAGCATCTGATTTACCTACTATCCTC
>DUVZ01000332.1 GCA_012840785.1 Bacteroidales bacterium | reverse complement strand
GACTAAACGCTGGTTTGAAATAATCAATTAAATCATTTTTAAAAACATATTATAATGTCAAATTTTAATCAAAGAGGTCCGATGGGCGAAGGTCCTATGACAGGACGAAGGATGGGTCGTTGTGGTAATTTTGGTGCAGGACGCAGATACCCAACACAAGAGAACGAGAATATAGAAAATACAATGAGCGACAATCTTCAAGAACAAGGATTGGGTAGAGGTCGTAGACAAGGAATGGGAAGAGGCATGATAAACCGCATGGGTCGAGGTAAAGGTGGCGGCATGGGGCAAAATCGTGGTGGTCGAGGATTGGGTAAAGGCAATGGAGGCCGTGGTCGTGGTATGGGTGGCAGGTTTCGTGACGATATTCAAGAATAACCTTTAAATAAAACAGTAAACAATTATAAAACAATACAAGCCCTTTGTTTAAATAGAAAGGGCTTGTGCTAATTTGAAAACAAAACAAACTTAATTATGACAAAGAAAAGAATTGCAATTCCGATGGTCAACGGTATGTTGGCTGAACACTTTGGCCATTGCCAAGCATTTGCTTTTGTGGATGTTGAAAACGATACTATCACAGAAGTTACAACAATGGATCCACCAGAACACACACCAGGTGCGTTTCCAAAGTGGGTGTCGGAGAATGGTGCAACTGATGTAATTGCCGGAGGTATGGGAGGTAAAGCTATCACCCTTTTTAACCAATACGGCGTAAATGCTTTTGTGGGTGCACCTGTTGATACACCTACTAATTTGGTGAATAAGTTTATTGCAGACGAGTTGACATTGAGTGCCAACTATTGCAGCCATGACGAGAATCACAGTTGCGGTGGTCATTAAGTGAGCTATAATACTATCAGAGATTTTAAAAGTATGAAAAACCAGCAAACATTTAAAGTAGCAATAGCAAGTGGCAAAGGTGGAACAGGTAAAACAACCCTCTCTACCAATCTTGCTGCATATATTGCTGAGCGTGAGGCAGTGGTGTTGGTTGATTTGGATGTGGAAGAGCCCAATTCGGGGCTATTTTTCAATGGCACATTGGTGCACGAAGAGGATAACCATAATATGACACCCAACTGGGACGCAACTAAATGTACTCTTTGTGGACTTTGTGAAGAGGGGTGCAACTTTAATGCAATTATTCAATTGGGAGAGACGATTATGGTTTATCCAAAACTGTGTCATAGTTGCTATGCATGCTCCGAGTTGTGTCCTGTGAGTGCATTGCCAATGCAGCCAACTAAAATTGGAGTGTTGCGAGATTACAAGTGGGGCAAATTGCATTATGTAGAGAGTCGGCTCAATGTTGGTGAAGAGCAAGCTGTGTCGAGCATTGCAAAGACCCAAAGATATGTTGCTGAAAAATACGCACATATCTCTTTCGCCATTTTCGATTCTCCTCCTGGCACATCGTGCCCAGTGATGGAAGCTACCAAAGATGCAGATTATGTGATATTGGTTACAGAGCCTACACCGTTTGGTTTGCACGACTTGAAGCTGGCTGTTGAAACTATGCGAGAACTTGAAAGAGATTTTGGTGTAGTTATCAATAGAGATGGGATAGGCGATGAGGAGGTTATTAATTATTGTAATGCAGAAAGTGTTGAGATATTAGCTAAAATACCCAACAAACGACAGATAGCAGAGCTATATTCCAGGGGAAATCTTATATATCCTCAGTTTCCAGAAGTGGAGTCAGCTTTGAATGATATTTTAGACTTCTGTTTATCTATAAAGGAAGGAGCAAACAAATGAAAGAGATAGTAGTAATATCTGGAAAGGGTGGCACTGGAAAAACATCGCTCACTGCTTCGTTTGCTATGATGGGTGCTACGGATGTGGTGCTTG
>DUVZ01000331.1 GCA_012840785.1 Bacteroidales bacterium | reverse complement strand
TATCGCCCCAACATATCACACTATTATCTTTCAAAAAACTAATCAATCGAATAAAAATAGGCTTCTAGCCTTAGTTGCCTCTCACATCCTTTCTAATATGCTGCTAATGGTTATCAATGCTACAAACCAATAGCACAACTTCAAAGAGCTTTTTTAAAAGCTCCCACTGCCGCATAGTGCCATGTATTAGCCCTCCCTTCTCGCCCTTATTCGCAATAAAGACAAAGAGCGCCTCACCTTATATAATTAACAATTAGCAATTAATAATCCCCATCCACACCCTCAAAACAGTTCATTTTTCTCTACAAAAACCCTCATTTTAACTATTTTCTTATATATAACAAATTACACAATATAACAAAATATTAAGAACATTATTTTACCCCTTTTTTCATAAATATCCTCTACAACCCACAATAAAAATAATGTCACAAACCCACTGTTTATAGTGTCTTTTGTCCATTTTAACTATCATTTCATTGAACTTTTTATTTAGTTTTGCCATTCTATTAAGCTCAATGATATTTCATCAAATTTAATTTAAAATAGACTACAATTTAACTCATTATAAGCTTGTGTATAACAAAACTATTAGCTACATTTGTGTACAGATAGAATATTTAACCAATCAATAAAACAAAAGTATATAACAAGTAATTACATGAAAAAAATCAAACAAAAGTGTAAAACTCTAAAGTTGCCCATTGCAACATTTGTAAGAAATACACCCTGCAGAGGTGTAGAGTTATCAACCCACAAAATCAAAGCTTCCACACTACGTGCAGTCAACTCCCACTTAAAACCACAAGAGTGTCTACTACATGTAGCTAAGATGAGATTGATAAACTAAACTATTTTTTTAAATACTTAAAAACAGAAATTACTATGAACAAAAAACGTAAACCATCCCCGCGTCCACTCAACATTTACGAGCAAAGTGTATTGATGCCCATCCTAGTGGACTCTTTAAAAACCAAAATTGGTAAGGAAAATGCCGTTACCAGCACACAAATTGTAGGAGTGCTGCGCAACTATGGCTTAAAGCTTAGCGAGAGAAATGTGTTTAGAATAGTAAACCACATTAGAATCAACGACCTCATTGTGGGTCTTATGGGCTCGCCCAAAGGCTACTACATTATCAATACCGAGCAAGAGTTTATCAAATACGAAGACATCTTGCTAAGCCGCGAGGCTGCACTAAAAAAAGTGAGATTGTGCATGAAACGCCAACGCAAATCCATGTTCTCCAATCTATCACAAAAGCATTCGCAATTATTTTAATCGCCCCATCATAATGCTTCGCTAGCTATTGCGTGCCCATCTGCCCGCATGCACAAGCAAGCGCCAATACTAGCGAAGACACCCCTTTTTCGTCCATTTTATATCATACACACACCAATGCTATTATTGGCGTGAGGGGGAGATGTATTGCCATAGTTTTTCCAAAAAAAACATCAATCTAAACATACAGAATGACAAGAAACGACCGTGAATATTTTAAAGACTTTGAGATAGAACACGATTTTACCACCTACCTAGCCAACGGATATGTCGAATACAACATAGAAGAGTGTATAGGAGGCAGTTACGAAGGATACGACTTCGAGATACTATACCACAAAGAAATTTGCGATATACACCTCTACGAGCTAATCTACTACGACGAAAGATTGCGCGCCATAGTCGATATATTGGGCATACCCAGGTATAGTCATATCGAAGAGATAGCCGAAGATGCTATTAGGTATGAATACGAATAGCAATAAAATGGGCTAGGGCACAAGCATCACACCGCTGCACCCCTCGCAAGCCCCATAGGCACATTAGATCAGTTGGTCTTGCCAGCCAACCAAACATACACACATAAAAAAGACAATTTTATACAACACACACAAAGATGAAATTAAAATTCTCAATAAAAATCGACACCCAGTTTACCGTCGATTTCACCAACTGGACACCCACCCACGTAGAGCAACAAGGCGGCTACGAAACCATGAGGCTTCTTGTAAACTACTTTTTGGCCGAATACGGATACGATCACTTCGAGCTATCGGCAGCCAGCAGCCCCACGCTACACGAGGCTATGAAAGAGGTAGTAAAACAACAAACCATACACCATTTGGTCAACAAAGAAGACTTCGAGTATAACTAACATATTATCAAATTAATACAATCTTATTATGAAAGTAAATACAAAACAAATTAAAGCAACCAACACAGCAGTAGAAACCGATTACCTAAAACCACTAGTAGTGCGTGCAAGCGATTGTTATAAACTCATGACCAATCCGGCAAAAAAGAGCAGCACACTATCCCAAACCACCAAAGCATGGCTCAAAGAAGAGGCAGTGGCACAGGTGTTAGGGATAAAAAAAACAGTGCTCACAAAAGCCATAGTAAAAGGCGTGGTTTGCGAGTTCGATTCTATCAACCTCTTCAACAAGGTAATGCACACCAACTACCATCCAAGTTTCGAAACCCGAGAGCAACACGGCTTTCGCGGCACCCCCGATTTAATTGGCAACGATTGCATCATCGAAATCAAAACATCGTGGAGCGCCAGCACCTTTCCCTTCTTTCAAGAAGATGTAGAAAAACAGGTAAAAAAAGCCGGACACCACTGGCAGTGTCGCGTGTATATGATGCTCTTTGGCATCAGCCGTGCGGTGGTAAGCTACTGCCTAGTCGACACCCCCAATAGCGATTTATACCTCACTCCGTTTGACACCACAGATATGCACCGCTTCGAGGGCATAGTCGACCATCAAAAAAGAGTGTCGCTATCGCAGGTAATAGAGCGCGACAAAGCCATAGAGCAACAAATGCTACAAAGGTATGAAATTGCCAACCACTATTACCAAAACTATTTGAAAGAGATATACAATAAATAATACAGATGTTGTGTTTTCTATAAATCACCGCCAGCCCTAGTTTCTACCATCGCTCAGTGTGCGGGGTAGTACCAGAGCGCTCAGTCTGCGGCAATCGATGCCCCCATCAGTATACCGGGTAGTCGAAGCCCCAGCTCCACAAGCCTAGCTAGGGTGGTGGTGATAACACACACACACAACACATTAAATAATACAATAAAAAAAAATGAACACAGTATCAGCACTAAACAGAGAGCGTTTTTATTTTAGTCACGACTATGGTTCTAGAAACGACCCCAAAATATTAGAATTGAGGTCAGAATACGGACTCAAAGGCTTAGGTTTATATTGGTGTATAGTCGAAACATTGGCAGAAGCAAGAGATGGATATATAAATCCAAAACTATTAGGAGGCATTTCAGTAGGCTTTGGAATTTCAAAATCTAGACTACAAGAATACATCAATTTTATGATAACGATAGAACTATTGCGCGAAGATGAAAATGGATATTATTCAGAACGAATGATGAAACATAAAAAATTACGCCGAAAGCTCTCCGAAGCTGGCAGAAGAGGTGCCGAAAATAGATGGAAAGATAGAGAAATCGATTACGAAACCGATTACGAAACCGATTATGAGGTTAGTGATGAGGTTGATATAGAGGTTGTTGGGGTGGCTAATGGGGTGGCTAATGGGGTGGCTAATGGGGTGGCTAATGGGGTGGCTAATGGGGAGGCT
>DUVZ01000330.1 GCA_012840785.1 Bacteroidales bacterium | reverse complement strand
TGCTTTTATCTTTAATAGTTTTTCTGCTGTAATCTTTTCTAGTGATTTCATAACTGTTCTGTTGTTTTTATTCTTAACAGCCACAAAAATAGTGTTTTTAGTGTGACTATTCTAATTAATAAAAATAATTATATCTATTTTTTGATAGACTGATTATTAGAGAGCCATTAGGGTGAAGCTATAGAACCACGCCAATAGTTGCTACACTTATTCTTACATTGCTGCATTTAAGTAGCGCTATAGCGCATGCTTCGAGGGTTGAGCCAGTTGTTATCACATCATCCACTAAAAGTACATGTTTGTTTTCAAAGGCATCGCTATTTTTTACTTCAAAAATGCCTTGCACGTTTTTCCACCGTTCTGTTTTAGATCGCTTTGTTTGTGTGGGATTGTTTACAACACGAATAAGCTCGTTAGTAGATACAGGAATGGAGGTTGCTTTAGAAATACCTTGTGCAAAACTTTCAGCTTGGTTATATCCTCTTATAGTTTGCTTTTTCGGGTGTAGAGGTACAGGTACAATTATGTCGATAGTATCAATAAAATTGCTTCCTAATAGGTCTGCACCAAAGAGTGTGCCTAACAGCTCTCCTATGTATGGCTTGTTGTTGTATTTTAGGTTGTGAATGAGGCATTGAAGCAAACCCTCTTTGGTGAAAAGTGCAAAAGAAGCGGCGCGTTCGAATGGAAATCGACCCGCCAGTAGTGTTTCGCTCAGGTTGTTAGGTTCATCTAGGTTGTTGGTTTTTGGCAATTTATAGAGGCACTGCAAACATACTCCCATCTCATTTGGCAGCAATTTAATTTTGCAAAAAGAGCAAAGATTGGGAAATAGATAATGTGCAATCTCTTCTGCTACCCACTTTAAGTTCATGCTATTTTATGTTTTTCATGCAATCCAAAATGTTGTTCATATCAAACCCTCTGCTTAAGCCAAAGCGGATAAGTTTGTTTCGCCTTTCGTAGTCTGTTTTTCCTTTTATTGTCTTCCATTTTGCTTGCAGTAAATCATGTAGCGAATCGTTCAACTGCTCGTCTGTAAAATCCAAAAAGGCTTCTTCTACAGTCTCTTGGGGCACTCTCTTTTGCCTTAGGGCAAACTCTATCTTTGTTTTTCCCCATTTATTAAAACGGATTTTATCTTTAATAAAACTACGGGTAAAACGCAACTCATCTATATACTTCTCTTTTTTTAGATAGGTAATAATGTTGTCGATAGCTTCTCTATCAAGGTTGTAGCGTTGTAGTTTTGTTTCGATGTCGAACACACAATACTCTCTTCTAGCGCATTGGTGGGCCATTCGGCTAAGGGCTTTCGATTCTGATATGGTATTGGATTTTTGCTCCATCTGTTATTCTCTTTTTTGGTTATTTTTTCATTGCACGCACCATTCTATCGTTTTTCGATATATCTTTTTTCAACTCTACATTTACAAAACCTTTCTCTTTCAATAGTTGTACCACCTCTGCTCCTTTTGCATGATTTATTTCGAAGTAGAGCCACCCATCACCGTTTAGTTGATGTAGGGCAATATCTGCAATTTGGTTGTAAAAGATAAGAGCATTGTTATTTGGCACAAAAAGAGCCAATTGTGGCTCATAGTCTAGTACATTGCTACTCATCGTTTTTCTTTCCATCTC
>DUVZ01000031.1 GCA_012840785.1 Bacteroidales bacterium | reverse complement strand
CTCCGTTTTGTTCTTTATCTCTGTTTGTTAACCAGGCATGTTGGAAACCCGCCCACTGACTTTCTGCAATTATTCTTAGCAACTCATTTTTTTCCACGCCGGCCCGCTCCACCTGAGCGATAAAAGAGTTATACGCAAATTCACTATTAACCGATCGTTTGTTTTTTCGAATTGTGAGCCATTCGTCCACCAGCTCTTCTTCGAAACCATAATTAAGTAAAGCCTCTCTAAAATCAAACACACTATTAGTATTATTCTTTTTCTTTCCTTTACTTTCCTTTCCTTTACTTTCCTTTGCTATCTTTTGGCTATTGCGATTCTTTAGCCCCCCTATAGATACCCCATTAGCCTTCTTATCTCCCCATCTAGTTTCAGCCCCTTTTTTACCTGCATCAGAGTATATTTTTCGGATTTTCTTATGCTTCATCATTCGCTTTGAATAGTACCCATATTCATCTTCATGCAACAGCTCAACATCTATCATAAAATCGATGTGTTCTTGCAACTTGGCTTTAGCTATCCCAAAACCTACAGATATGCCTCCTAAAAGCTTTGGATTGATATACCCGTCGCTTGATTCTGCCAAAGTTTCAATAATACACCAATACAAGCCTAAACCTTCGAGCCCATATTCTGCTCTTAATTCAAGTATTTTAGGGTCGTTTCTTGCACCATGGTCGTGTGTAAAATAAAAACGCTCTCTGTTTGATCTACTTTCTTTGCTCATTGTATTTGTCATTTGTGTGATGCGCTGTCAATCACCCTTCATCTCCGCTCAGGAATCGAATTTGCGCCAAGTTGAAGTTGGTGATTAACAAGGCACACCACAGACTTATTATTTATTGTACAACTCCTCCAAATAATTCTTATAAAAGATGTTGGCAAGAGCATATTGCTCCTTCATTTGTTGCTCAAGGGCAAGATCTCGCTCTATAATTTCCGACACAGTTACCCTCTTCTTCTCCTCCACTATGCCATCAAAACGGTGCAAAGTTTTATTGTCCCATCTGTTTAAAAACAGGTCGCTATTTGGAGTATCCACCAAGCAATAGCTCACCACAGCCCTATCAATATCAAAAAGCATCATATACACGCGGCATTGCCAGTCGTATCCTGCCTTTTTTATGCGCTTCATCAAATCGTCTCTAAAGAATGGAAAAGTGGTGGCATCCCACGATGTTTTTATCTCGATAATACCATCCTTGCCAATCATATCTGGAGTGCCACGAAAACCGTATTTATCTATCGTTTTGATGTTTTTTGGGTAGTTGGTTTTCATCACCTGGTTGTAAAGGTCAATCGATTTACCCTCGCACACCAACCCCTTTATTATCTGCCTTGTAACTACCGTTTTTCTCAATCCCAACACCTGCGCCACTGCCTCTTCTTTGAGCCATGTTTTGGTGGTTAGTGCCAGTCCGTCTTTCAACTTCTGTGGCTTCATCATTAGCTTGTGGCACTCGCTTGCATACACCGTAAGAGGCTTTATGTAGCTCTCTTGTACTGCTGGTTTTTGGTCTGTTAAATTCACAATTTCGTTCTGCATATAATTTTATTTTAT
>DUVZ01000329.1 GCA_012840785.1 Bacteroidales bacterium | reverse complement strand
TTAAAACCTATTAAAATAATTATCTTTCTAATTGTGGGTGTAATTTTGCTTGAAACAGCAAAAAAAGATAAATAAGTAAACCTAAACTTACTAGACCAGCAACAAGAAAAGTTGAAGTAATTGGTGGTTGCTCTAAGTATTGATACACAGTATTCTCTCTAAAGAAAAAGTTGAGTGTAACTACTAATGCATTGTTTAGGAAATGTACGAAAATAGGTATCCATAAATTCTTTGAATAAACAAATAAATACCCAAGCATTGCTCCCAATATTATACGTGGTAAAAAACCGTAGAACTGCATATGTAACAAGCTAAATATTAATGCGGTCAACCACACAGCTGTATGTTTATTCTGAAACATTTTATTTAAGAGTTGTTGCAATACACCTCTAAAAAAAACCTCTTCGGCTACAGCAGCAAAAACACCAATAAATAATATATTGCCAAGTAAACCCCAAACAGATGCTCCTTCAAGCAATAAATTGGTTGTTACTTGTGCTGACTCCTCAAGATTTTTCATCCACATCTCTAAGCCACTCAACCAATCGGGTAAAACTAACATTTGATTTATTTGTGAAATCAACGTTATAAGAGGCATTCCCCCAAGTAGTATAGCAAGTGCGAGCAAATATAAAACAAGTGTATCCTTAGAACGATTTAGCCCTAAAAAAGCAATAGGTTTGCTGCCACTCCAAGTAATAAGAGTAATTGCGGGCATAAAAAACATAAGTATCATCTGAAGTGCTGAACTTACTCTCAACCCCCAAGAAGAAAGCATCATTTGTCCACCAACCAAACCATTTATCACAGTAACTAGACTGCCTGCAAGAAATAGCCCAGCTAAACAGAATACAAAAAGATATATGATCTTTGACAATGGACTAGAGTTTCCAAAAGCATTCATAGAATAGTTGTTTTAAAATGCAAAGATACAAAAGAAAGACACAAAAGAACAACCAGCCTACACCAAATGCACTCTTTTTGTCTATACATCTCACATATAGGTAAATAAAACAGAATGCATGTTTGCAAGTAAAACTATTTTCATTATCTTTGCAACCGCTTTGCGCAATCTCTGTTGAGACGGTCTCTGACATATTGCGTTATAAGAACGTTAAACATTAACATAAAGCTTAAGCAATCATGGATTTAATGAAATTAGCTGTGGATTCTTTCGATAATCAAAAGAAAGAATTCCCAAATTTTAAAAGTGGTGACACAGTTACGGTTGCATACCGTATTGTTGAGGGAACCAAAGAGCGTATCCAGCTCTTTAGAGGGGATGTTTTAAAAATTAGTGGTAAAGGAGATAACAAACGTTTTACAGTACGTAAGATGTCAGATAATATTGGTGTAGAAAGAATTTTCCCAATGAATTCACCTTTTATCGAAAGCATCACTGTAAATAGCGAAGGTAAAGTACGTAGAAGTAAAATTTACTACATTCGTAAACTGCGTGGTAAAAAAGCACGTATTAAAAAGAAAAGATTTTAAGAAAATCTTATATTATACATACAAAGAGACTACTTCTAATTAGAAGTGGTCTTTTTTTGTTTTAGAAAATATATAAGGCCGTATTATTCAAATTTGTAACGGATAGCATGCAAAAGTAGATGTTTACTTTTGCATGCTATCATGGTAACGCATAAACAGCTTGAGTATAGCAGTTATTTCGTTGTTTATCTACAAATCTTTTTTAAAACATTTTCCCCGTAGTGGGAATTGAGAAAACAGATGAAAATTGTATCTACCGTAGTAGATATGTTGCAAATTGTATGAAAATAGAATTTACTATGATTTCCTGATAATTTATATCATTATTTTCTCTTTGATACAAAATTATTAGCCGTTTATGAGATAAAAGACCAAAGCACGATGTAAAATTGTTTGTTTACAGCTCGTTATTCAATCACAGGGTGAATTTTCTTCATTTATGGAATTTATTTTGCAACTTCATCCTTTAAATGTTTCATTTATGTTTTTTCTAAACATTTTCACGGCGGGGTTTGCAATTTT
>DUVZ01000328.1 GCA_012840785.1 Bacteroidales bacterium | reverse complement strand
GTAGTCGCTCTCTACGTTGTAGTAATCTTTAGCAGGCATTCCTACCTCAGCATTTTCTGGCAGCACAATAATTCCATCGCTAGCTGCACCAACACCAATTTCCACTTCAGAACAAATCATACCCAATGATTCTTCACCTCTAATTTTTGAGCGCTTAATCTTTAGTTCATCATCGTCCATATAGAGTGTAGCTCCAATTGTGGCAACCACCACTTTTTGTCCTGCAGCAACATTAGGTGCACCACAAACAATATTCAGTGGCTCATCGTTACCAACATTTACTGTTGTTAGTTTCAAGTGGTCGGAGTTGGGGTGGGGTGTCGAAGTTAGTACTTCGCCAATAACCAAACCTTCTAAACCACCTTTGATGGTTTGAATTTCGTTTACTCCCTCTACTTCCAAACCAATAGATGTGAGAGCGTCTGCAGTTGCTTGTGGAGAAAGGTCAAAGTCTAAATACTCTTTCAGCCAATTGTATGAAATATTCATTATATGAGTCTGTTTTTATTGCAAATGTAATTGTTGGTATAGCTTAGTTGGATATCTTCCAAAAAAACTCCCCAAAATTACAAAAAAATCAGAGACATAGGAAATGTAGCTTTGTAAAAAGATGTAATTGACAGCTATATGCCCATTATTTTGTCTCACGATGTATTGCTTTCTCTTTATATTGCATTTCTATATTACTTTACTTGAGCTTGCTAAAGGTGTAAAATACAACTTCTCCTTTTTTTTGCTACAAATGCTTAACCTCATGTAAAGTTTTCAATTACTGTTAAGTTGGGTGGTTTAACTCTTAAAGAAATTGCGATTTCTATCAAGTACAGCTCATTTAACTTTAAAGTATGTTTCACTTACTGCTATAGCATTCCACTTTAGTCTTTGTAGAAACTTACTGACTGTTTAATATCAACTCACAAAACATTAAAGTGAACACGGAGCTCTGTTTTGGAGAAGTGCTGAATGTTTGATGTGAATTTACATCTCTACTTAAGAGCATCAGATAGCACCAAAAGTAGATTGAAAGAGTCAAAAACCTATTTCGGAATTTGAGTTCTGCTTTGCAACCTATGTCCATTCCGGAGTTGGAATTGACATTAATCAGCTCACTTACGTCTATTCCAATGAAGGAGTGTCAGGTAGCTGCTCAACTTTGGATAATTCTAATGACAGAATGTCAGTAGTTGGAGGCATTGTGCTTAAAACCCTTATTAGGATGGATCTACTTTTTGGCACTTTCATCGGTTCAGGTATTGGGATGGATGTAAAGCTTGATAGTTATGTCCATCTTGGTTCCTGTTTTGTAGTAATCAGTTTTGCTTAGATAGATATTGGAAAAGGTTTTAGAGTGATTCACTTTATTTTAGTAGTTGTAGAGATGATTTTAGAAGTGATTCACTATCCATCTAATGCTTTCTTAAGCGATCTAAACAGATTAAAAAAGTGCCCAAAACATTGTTTCAGACACTTTTTTATAAGCTCTCTATAGCTTTTATATGTTTACGAATAGGGTTTTCTAAAAATTAGTAACCTCTAATAGCTTTAATACCTGGCAGCTCTTTGCCTTCCATAAATTCTAGCAATGCACCACCACCTGTTGAAACATACGATACTTGATCGGCAAGGTTAAATTTGTTGATAGCAGCCACTGAGTCGCCACCACCAATCAATGAGAATGCACCTTTGTTGGTTGCTTCAGCAATTGCTTCAGCAACAGCACGTGTTCCATCCTCGAAGTTTTCGAATTCGAAAACACCAGTTGGACCATTCCAAAGTATAGTTTTTGAGTTTTTGATAACTTCAACAAACTCCTCTATAGTATCTGGTCCAATGTCTAGTCCTAACCAACCGTCGGGAATTTCTTTAACTGATGCGAAACCTGTTTTTGCATCGTTGCTAAAGCTATCTCCAATCTTGGCATCTGTTCCTAGCAGTAGGTTTACGCCCTTTTTCTTTGCTTTTTCTACTAGCTCTTTTGCTAAGTCTAGTTTGTCGTCTTCCACTAGAGAGTTACCAATTTTGCCACCAAATGCCTTTGCAAATGTATAGCTCATACCACCTGCAATAATTAAGTTATCAACAGAGTCTAGTAGATTGTTGATGATATCAATTTTAGATGAAACTTTAGCTCCACCCATAATTGCTGTAAAAGGTCTTTCTGTATCTTTCATCACTTTCTCTACTGCATTTATCTCTTTCTGCATTAAGAAACCAAACATCTTGCTGTCTGCATCAAAATGCTCTGCAATAAGAGCTGTGGATGCGTGTGCTCTGTGGGCTGTGCCAAAAGCATCGTTTACATATACATCTGCAAGGGTAGCAAGTTTTTTAGTAAATTCTTTCTGCGACTCTTTTACTGCTTTCTTAGCAGCTGCTATCTCTTCGTCAGTAGCATTGTCTGCAATATTGCGAGGTTTCCCCTCTTCTTCTGCATGAAATCTTAGGTTCTCAAGTAATAATACTTCTCCTGGTTGCAGTGCTGCAGCTTTAGCTTCAGCATCTTCTCCCACACAGTTGTTTGCAAATTGAACTTCTACACCCAACAATTTTGAAATGTGTGGTAGGACATGTTTTAATGAGAGTTTGTCTGAAGCCTTCTTGGGGCGTCCCAGGTGAGTGGCAATAATCAAACTGCCACCATCCTTTAAAATTTTTTTAAGGGTTGGAAGTGCTGAACGAATGCGTGTGTCGTCAGTTATGTTTAGCTGTTCGTCAAGAGGCACATTAAAGTCTACACGTACAAAGGTTTTCTTACCTGAAAAATCAAAATGATCGATAGTCTGCATAATTTGTTTAAATTTTTTCTAATCTAATTTTTTACTGAATGATTGTGTTTAATTATAACCAAAATTGACTGCAAAGATAATACAATCGTGTTAGTTATTTTTGGATTATCAAACAATTTAGTCTTCGTTTATTCTTATTTCATAAGATACAGGAACACAAGACTTGTACATAGCCAATACTCCACAATAGTTTTCGAATGATAGTTTAACTGCTCTCTCTATTTTTTTCTCAGGTAAATTGTCACCTTTAAATTCATAGATAAGTTTCATTGTTTTGTATTTCAATGGATGCTCTTCGGTTAGCTCTGCGTCAACTTTAATATCGAAGTGTTCTACTTCAACACGCATTTTTCGCAGCATCGATATTACATCTAGTCCAGTACAGCCAGCTGCCGCTGCTAGCATCAATCGCTTGGGTCTGGGTCCTTGGTTTTGTCCACCTTGGTCTTCACCTAGGTCAATTACTATGTTGTGTCCGTCTATCTCTGTCGAAAAAGTGTTGTTTTCTTTCCAAATTGTTTTAATAGAATGTTTGCTCATATTTCTTCTTTTTGTTGTTATTTCTTCTTTTTAATAAACAATTTAACGCTACTTTAGTTCGATATCTAGAATAAGCATAAAAACTCATTGGTACAAAGGATTTTAATCAAAAAAATACTTTGCAATAAAGTTTATTATAAGCATACAAAGTGCTATTTTTGCATAAAACAATATAGATATGATTGATGTAAATTCTCATTTGCTTTTGATTTATACTGGCGGAACAATTGGTATGATTGAGAACTTAGAGACTGGTGCGCTAGAACCTTTTAATTTTAGTCACCTACGTTCTAATGTGCCCGAAATGAAACGGCTTAATTTTCATGTTGACACTTATATATTTGAGCCTCTTATCGACTCTTCGGAGATTTCTCCCAATCAGTGGCGAGAAATAGTGCAGGTTGTGAAATCGCATTACGACGATTATGATGGCTTTGTAATATTGCATGGTACAGACACAATGTCGTACACTGCATCGGCACTTAGTTTTATGTTTCAAAACTTAACTAAACCTATTATATTTACAGGCTCTCAACTTCCTATTGGTAAGCTCAGAACTGATGGTAAGGAGAATTTGATAACAGCGTTAGAAATAGCTGCTGATAAAGATGAGGATGGACATCCAATTGTACCTGAAGTATGTGTTTACTTTCAGAACTCACTTTTTAGAGCCAACAGAACTACTAAAATTAATGCTGAAAATTTTAATGCCTTCATTAGTGCCAACTCTGTATGTTTGGCAGAGGTTGGTATTAATATAAGGTACAATACAGCTGATATTTTAAAACCCAATTATGATGAAGAGGTTGTGTTTTACGAATCGGTTGACGACTCTATAGCAGTGCTTAAGATATTTCCAGGTATTTCGTCCGAAGTAGTATCGGCAATACTGAATATTAAAAATATCAAGGGAGTTATCATAGAGACCTATGGCTCTGGGAATGCCCTTAGTGATGAATGGTTTCTATCTGCCTTGAAAGGTGCTGTAGAGCGCGATGTAGTGTTGGTAAATGTTACACAGTGCTTGTATGGAGAGGTTGCTATGCAACGCTACGAAACAGGTCAACTGTTAATTAAGGCAGGTGTGATAAGTGGACACGATATGACAACAGAGGCTGCTATTACCAAATTGATGTATCTATTTGGATTGGGCAAGACTCCTAAAGAGGTGAGAGAATTGATGCAAGTTCCATTGAGAGGAGAGATGAATACTGATGAGGAGTAACAGATATTAAAATAGGAGTTGCTTTAGATAAAATCAATTTTACTACCAAATAGCACATAACAAAAAAACGTTTTTGCAGGTAATCCTGCAAAAACGTTTTTTTTATTGATTAGTCACTATAACCTATGTAGGTTGTTTGCGACCATTTATTTTGATACTGTGATTAGTCAGCGATGAAAATTGCAACGCGGTTCCAATCGTTCTCATCATATGGTTGGATAGTATCACCTTTCCAATCGATGTTGATTCTGCTGCTGTCAATGTTGTATTGGCTAGTTAAAGCATCAGCTACAGCTTTCGCACGTCTTTCAGATAATTTCATATTGTAGTCAGGTGTTCCAGTTTGCTTGTCAGCATAAGCTACAATTTCAACAGTAGCATTTGGATTTG
>DUVZ01000327.1 GCA_012840785.1 Bacteroidales bacterium | reverse complement strand
GTTTAACGGCTATATTGTTGCTTTCGGCAACGGTAGCATCGTCGGTAAAAAGAGAATTGTATTTCACTTCATATGCCTCTTTAATAAGATGAGCTGGAAACACTTGTGGCGTTTGCACTATCTTCACTCTTTCTCTATCTAGGGGTTGATGCTTGTCTTCTTTCATCATGCGCAAACTATTCTTCTCATCCACAACAGGTATTACACCACACTGCTCTTGCTGGGCTGTGCGATAACTCTCAGCTATCAACTCTTTTGTTACAAATGGACGCGCTGCATCGTGAATGCCCACTATTTTACTATTTGACACCAATGCCAACCCCCTCTTCACAGAATCGAAGCGAGTGCTACCTCCTGCAACCAATTCACAGGTAATATTAAAATTATATTCTTTGCATAAATCATTCCACAAAGTAAAGTAATCGGGATGAAGCACCACTACAATCTGTATAGTGCTATCAAACTCGTAAAATTTATTAATAGTGCGCATCAACATCGGCTTTTTTGCCAATGGCAAGAACTGCTTTGGAATGGCTGCACCCACGCGCAACCCGCTTCCGCCAGCCACTATCACTACCGAGTATTTACTTTTAGCAATCATACTTTCAATTGTTCCAACACCTTTTGTAGCTCCTCATCTGTTTCGGTGAGCTTCTTTTTGCAAAACGCAACCAACTCCGATGCTCGCTTCACATTTTTGGTCAGCTGATCCACATCCAACTCTTCAGACTCTATCAACTCTACTATTTTCTCTATCTCGGCTTTGGCGGCTGTATAAGTAATCGTTTCCTTTTTCATGTTTCTCTATTTTTTATCTACTATTTTTGAATCAACTGTTCCATCAATAAATTGGGTTGTGATAATATCTCCTTCCGATAAATTGGCAGTAGATTTAACTAGCTTGCCATTGCGCATAGTGATTGAATAACCACGCTTCAACATATTCTCGGGCAACGATAGCGAAACAAAGTGTTCGAATCGCTGAATAGCGAAATGCTCACGCTCTAGTTTATGCTTAACCATGCTTCTAAGCTTCTCTCTCAAAAATAGTAGAGTGCTACTATTTGTTTGCAAAAGGGATCTTGAATGGTGATATATATCTTTCGACCAACTGTTTAGATGACGCTCCTCTTCTTCCAGTATACTACTTGTTGTCTGCACTAGTCTATCTTGCAAGCTCATCAAGTAGTCGATAGTTGCTGTAGCCCTATCAACAAGGAACTCAGCTGCTGCTGTAGGAGTTTTCACACGTGTATGTGCCACTGCATCCAGCACAGTAACATCTCGTTCGTGACCAATGCCACTAATTATGGGCAATGGAAAATTGGCGCAATTCAAAGCCAGTTCATATGAGTCGAACGAGCTTAAATCGGAAGATGCTCCACCACCCCTTATTATCACTACCACATCAAATAGTTCTTTGTGGTCGTATATATTCTCTAGCGCAGCAATGATAGAAGCTTCACTTTTGTCGCCCTGCATCATTGCGGGGAAAAGCTTTGTGTAGAAAATCATGCCAGCACTATTATGTTCCAATTGGCTTTGAAAATCCTCGTATCCTGCAGCAGTTTTAGAAGATATTACTGCTATTCTGTTCAATGGCTCTGCTAGGGGCAGCTCTTTGTTTAATTCAAGCACACCATCCTCTTCCAATTGCTTTAACACCTTTGCCCTGTTGCGTGCAATTTCTCCCAATGTATACGATGGGTCTATATCTACTACATTCAGTGCAAAGCCATAAGCTTCGTGAAAACTAACCGTCACTCTCACCAATACAGATATGCCAGAAGTAAAATGCTGCCCAGTCTGCTCTTCAAAATAAGATTGCAACAATCTAAAAGTAGATGCCCATATAGTGGCTCTTGCCTTGGCAACAATAGAGTGTCCATCGTGTGCTTTCTCTATAAACTCTAGGTAGCAGTGTCCATTTCTGTTTTGTCGCACATCACTTGTTTCGGCACGCACCCAATAAGCCTCATTAAAACCTTGGTTGACAACATCTTTTACAGCAAGATTGAGTTCCAATAACGATAATATATCTTGTTCCATATAGCGTATAAAAATTGTTTATATGTTAAACAGAAACAGGATAGAAGCTACCACAACAATATGACAGCAACTATTTTCCAGCGCTAGCAATCATCTCTTGTATATCTTCCATCGTAAACTTTCCCATCAGCTGCATCACTGCACTCTCTTTTGATTGGCGCTGCACAATAAGAACCAGTTCGGAGATATACTCATCAGTAGTTTTAATATAGAAGTTTATAGTTTCTTCTTTTTCCGTTTTCATGCTTACAAGATTGTCATAACCCCCTATTTTCATGTACTCTGTAGCATCTTTAATTAGCTTGCTTGCTACATCATCTTTACGGGAAGCAAATACATTTACATCCGAGAGTTTATCTACAAACTCTGCCACATTGATGCCTCCATAGGTGATATTTGAGTTTTTGGGGAACAACGAAAGCATGTTTTTGGGAATCGTCACAGCAGTTACCCCATCATTTTTGGTATACTCTTTAAGGGTTGCCTTTTGACTAAACACAAAAGAGACAGTAAGAAGAAGAATAGAGGCTATTAGCAATCTTTTCATATTAATGTATAAGTTAATGCATTACGTCGGAAATTATTACAATATATATAAAGGAGGCTATAGAAGCCCTACCCTTCTATATCTAAGAAAAGGTGTTACTTTTTAGTTTTATTTCTAAAGTTTTCCCTCTTCTTCAATATCAAGTAGAGCAGCAGAGCCAAAAGTAAGTTTACTCCTATTACTATAAAATAGGAAGTTTTGTTTTCGGGTGTGTAATATTTATATGCTGCATATATTGCAATTGCAATAGTATATATAACTATTGCAACAGGAATAATAATATGTTTTTTATTTTTAAGACGCATGCTATTGGTTCAGTTTTTCTGCAAATTCGATTACTTTCAATTTCTCGATTATGGGATCCAGCTCTTCTGCTTTCAACACAACTTTTGCAACAATTTTCTCAAAGAAGTTCAACTTCTGATATAATAGTTCGCCATCAAAGAAATCGGCAACTACAGCCCTATTTAGCAGCTCTTTAGGATATGCACTACTCAACTGTTGAAGAGCTCTTTCACCATCGTAATAGCTTGTTACAAACAATCCCAAACGTCTAGTGATAAGCAAATCGATATTGTTTTTCACAAAACTAACAATCAACTTGCTGTTTTTACCATAATGTATAGAACCACCTATCACAATGGTATCGTAAAACGACATATCGGGCATAGATTTGCCCCGCTCATCCAAAGAGCACAAGTCAACATTCCCATCAAGTAGCTTCATCAATTTTTTGGCATACTCGGCAGTTGTTCCATGCCGCGAGGCGTATACAATTATAGTGTTATTTATTTTCATAGTAAAAAAAGGTGCTCAGCAGCATTTGACTATAAAGTAGTCTAAATGCACTGAACACCTAATGTTTATTATATTTATTCTAGCTCTTTAAGAATTTCAAGCATGTACTCATACGATTTTTCAACTGCTGAAATTTCTACATATTCCTCGGGCGAGTGTGCACCGCGAATAGTAGGACCAAATGAAGCAATATCTAAATCCTTGTTTACATTAGATTGAATAATACCACACTCCAAGCCTGCGTGAATAACATTTACGTAGGGTTTCTCGTCGTATTTATCAATATAAATTTTCTCCATAGTTTTCACTAGTGGCGAACTAGCATTTGGTTGCCATCCTGGATATTCATTTTCTATCTTCACATTAGCTCCTGCCAATTTAAATATACTCTCAACCTGTGAGCACACCCATGCTTTGCGACTTTCGGATGAACTACGCACCAATAGTTGCACTATTGTTTTTCCGGGAGAAGACTGCACCCTTGCAAGATTCAAAGAACTCTCAACTGTATCTGGAAAATCAGCCAACATGCTCATTACACCATTGGGGCATCCCTCTACTGCGTTTATTATACTGTCTTGCACCTCTACAGGAATAAGTGTTTTTGGCAAGTCTACCTTTTCGGCTTTAAAACTAATGCCCTCTTCTACACTTGCAAACTCTTCTCTGTAAAGCTCTTCGTACTCTCCTACCAAGTCTATCAGGTCATCTACCAATTGCTCTGGAACAGTTACCACTGCAAACGATTCGCGTGGGATAGCATTGCGCAACGAGCCACCATCGATACTTGACAAGCGAGCTTCGTAGTTTTCAACTATATCTTTCAAGAAGCGATTCATAAGCTTGTTAGCATTGCCCAGTCCTACATGGATATCCGAACCAGAGTGTCCTCCATTAAGACCTGTAAGACTTATTTTCACAGCAACATCGCCCTTGTCTATCTCTTTATCCTCTTCGTAACCAAAGGTTATATTCATATCTGCACCACCAGCACAACCAATACAGATTTCGCCATCCTCCTCAGTATCAAGATTAAGCATATATTTACCTTTCACATAACCTTCTTCAAGACCAAAAGCTCCGTCCATACCTACCTCTTCGTCAACAGTGAAAAGGCACTCAACCTCTGCGTGTTGTAGCGAGTTGTCTTCAAGAAGTGCCAACATCATAGCCGCACCAATACCATTGTCTGCCCCCAATGTTGTAGAGTTTGCCCTTACAATATCTCCTTCTATAATAGTTTCGATAGGATCTTTCGAGAAGTCGTGATCTACATCAGAGTTTTTCTGAGGCACCATATCTAAGTGAGCTTGTAAAATAACTCCTGGTCGGCCTTCATAGCCTTTCGATGCAGGTTTTATAATTACTACGTTGCCCGCCTTGTCTTGTTTAACTTCAAGGTCAAGCTCATTGCCTACTTTTTTCACGTATTCTGTTATCTCTTCCATCTGTCCAGTTGGTCGTGGAATACGAGTAAATTCATAGAAATGTTTCCAAACACTTTTCGGTTTTAAGTCTAAAATTGATTTTGACATGATAATTTAATTTTATGTGATTTTCTAGTCGTTAGTTTCTGAGTTTGTAATTTCAATCTTTTCTGGCAAATCTCTTTTAACGTACTGTATTGCAAATATACTGAAAATTCCGATTAAAATGAGCCAAGCCGACTGAATCGTGAAAACTGCCCCTGCAAATGCACTTCCTTCTTCCCATGTTACACCATAAACCAATAGCGCAGTTATCACCATAAAGTGCCAAGCCCCGATGCCCCCTTGTGTGGGTGCAGCAACGCCTAATGTGCTCATTGCAAAAACAACAAGCCCAGCAACTGGTCCAAGATACTTGGTAAAACCAAATGCATAGAAGCAAAGATAGAAATATAAATAATATCCAAACCAGGTTAATAGTGTGTACAAAAGAAACAATCCTTTTTTATCCATTTTCCACACCATCAATATATCTCGTTTCATTCTATCGTAGAAAAGCCTCATCTGTTTGATTAGAGTAAAATTGGGTAAAAACCTGAATAGCATATACAATAGCATTATAAACCCAATAATGATAGCATAAAACCAGAAAGAACTGACGGTAGCAATTACACCCTGCCCCACAGCTGGATTGGTTTGAAAATAGGCGAAAAAGAAATTGAAGTCGAGCAGCAAACAGAGCAACATAATAAATGCCATTGCCACTACATCAAACAACCTATCGACGATGAGTGTGCCAAAGGTGGTAGAGAAAGGTATTTTGTCGTATTTGGTGATAACTCCACAACGCCACACCTCGCCAGCTCGTGGCAACAAAAAATTGACTGCATAATTGCCCATTACAGCATACATCAAGCTCATCCGCTTTGGATAATACCCTACAGATTGAATAGTTAGCTCCCATCGCAATGCCCTAAAGATATTGCCTGCCAACCCAAATAGAAGCGAATAGGCAATAATATAGAAGTTTGCCGATTTGGTCAATCTCCACAATTCGCCCATATCGGTATCTTTGTAGAGTAGCCACAATACCGCCACTCCTAATATGAGGGGGAATATGGTTCTGACAATCTTCTTAGATGTTTTTAAATTAAAAAAACCCATTCTCTTTATTTTGTTGATGCTACAAAACTACAAAAAATTGCCGGTTCTTTTCATATCTAATCCATCAAAATAGATTTGCATTTATAATCGTTGACAATATAGATTGCCTATAGTATACCTTTACATATAGATGCTGTGTGCTATCAACTAGTAATATTCAATTAAAAGTGAGCTAACATTTTTGCATCAACAACAAAGCTGATTGCAACAATTACACAACAAATAAAGAGATACATCATTCCACAGAGCATAACCATCGATATAAAAAAACTCAGAATCTGTTTGTGTGTGTCTGATAGAATTATTCTCTTAAAACATCTAAATACTTTCTTGTGAATACAAAAATGAGAAAGAATAAAAAAACATTTCAAAGAAACATTTGTTTATAATAGAGTAAACAAATATTGCTCATTGCAAAACATAATAATATGAAACTCAAAACATTTTTATTTGCAGCACTTCTGCTGCTATCAGCTTCAACAGTTAGTGCTCAAAGCTATGGAACAGGAATTGGTGCACGCCTCGGTTTTTTTAACGGAGTAACAGTAAAACATTTTGTTTCTCCAAACAACGCCGTAGAGGGTATAGTTAATTTTCGTTGGGGTGGAGCCATTATAACAGGTATGTACGAGTGGCAACAGCCTATACTTAGCGCACCTGGCTTAGACTACTATTTAGGTATTGGAGCTCACCTTGGAGTTTTTGACAAAGACGACTACAAATGGGATGATGCATCGTCAGTAATTATTGGTGCTGATATAGTTGTCGGATTGGAGTACACTTTTCCTACAGCACCCTTTACAATAGGGCTCGACTACAAACCCGCCTTTAACTTTATTGGCGATAGCCATGTTTGGGCAGATGGAATAGCTCTGAACTTGCGATTCAACATTAATTAAAATGCAATAGTTTATACAGATATACTCATTGATAACGCAAAAGTCACTTTCTATTGATATATAGGAGGTGACTTTTTTATTTTTCAAAGCACATC
>DUVZ01000326.1 GCA_012840785.1 Bacteroidales bacterium | reverse complement strand
TTAAAATCCACCGTGGTGAATTTCAGCACAAAGTCTTCTTTTTAAAATCCACCGTGGTGAATTTCAGCACAAAGTCTCTTTTTTAAAATCCACCGTGGTGAATTTCAGCACAAAGTCTCTTTTTTAAAATCCACCGTGGTGAATTTCACCACAAAGTCTTCTTTTTAAAATCTACCGCGGTGAATTTCACAACAAAGACTCTAAACTTCTATTCTACAAGGTCAATTTCACAACAAAGACTCTAAACTTCCATTCTACACGGTCGATTTCATGACAAAGCGTCAAAAATGTTCATTTCATTCTCTAATTCCAAAATTGCTAATCTAACCTACTAAAATAATCCAACGCCTCTTTAATCATCCCTCTATCCGCCGTCTGATTAATCTTAACCTCTCCAGTATCAGAAAGGAGTGTAAAGTTGATTGTGTTTCCCACATTTTTCTTATCGTGAATCATGAATTGATAGAAGGTGTCATAATCTTTTTGAGTGAAAGAATATGTACCATAGTGTTGGAGGATAAATTTGCTTGCTTTATCGAGAGTTTTTTTAGGAAAACCACAAAGCTTGTGCGAGAGATACAACTCTGCAATTAAACCCCAAGCAACTGCATAGCCGTGAGGCACGGGCTTGTTGTTTTCTAAAGCAAAGCTTTCTAAAGCGTGACCAATGGTATGCCCAAGGTTCAGCGCTTTGCGAATGTTCTTTTCGTGGGGGTCTTGTTCTACAATGCGCTGTTTGATGAGTACCGATTCCATCACAAGGTCGTTTAGCAATGAGTAGTCAATCTCTTGCAGGTTGAAGTTGAGGATTTTCTCCCATGTTTCATCAGAGTCTAGCAGTGCATGCTTTATCATCTCGCCATAACCAGAGAGAATATCTTTTTGGGTGAGTGTGTTAAAGAATTCAGTGGAAATAATGGTGTGTAGAGGAGCGTGAAATGCGCCAATCTCGTTTTTGTATCCACCAAAATTGATACCTGTTTTACCTCCAACTGATGCATCTACAGCACCAAGTAGTGTAGTGGGGATGTTGATGTAGGCAATGCCACGCTTAAAAGTGGCTGCAGCAAATCCGCCCAAGTCTGTAATCATGCCTCCACCCAAATTGATGAGCAATGAGTGACGAGTAGCGCCATTGTTGGTCAAAAAACTCCACACATGAACTAAGTTTTCCAAGGTTTTATTGGAATCGTTGGCTGCGATAGTTACCCGTTTTGCTTGCTGAATTGCTGGGATAGACGAAATGAGTGGATAGCACAAGTTTTGGGTATGTTTGTCGGTTAGCACAAACAGTTTGTCGTAGTTTATGCCGTTGAGAACTGCCGTAAGATGGTTTGCTATTTGGTTGCTTTTGATGATTTGTTGCATCTGCTCTTGTTGTCTCCTAATTTTTTAAAGCGTTATAGATTTCGTCTTGTATGCGCTTGCGGGTTTCCAATGTGTGTAATCTATTGGGTGATCTGCTTGGATGTACTCTGTTTGATAGGAAGATGAAAATCATTTGGTTGTCGGGGTCGATCCAAAAACTTGTGCCAGTGTAACCAGTGTGCCCGTAAACAGATACAGGTGCTTGTGGACTGGTAGGGCTTAAATTGTTGTTGCGAAGGTCGGGTTTGTCAAAGCCTAAACCCCTGCGACTTACGCTGCTTTTGGTGGTGGTAAACAGACGCATTGTTTCTTCGCTAATCAACTGCTCGCCACCATAGCTTCCTCCGTTGAGATACATCTGATATATTTTGGCTAAATCGTTTGCTGATGAGAACAGACCTGCATTGCCAGAAATGCCTCCAAATAGTGCAGCTCCTTCGTCGTGCACATATCCTTTGAGCATTTGTTTGCGGAAAAACTGATCGTCTTCAGTTGGCGGTATATGCTGGTTGCTCATATATCTAAGTGGTTGGAAGGTTGTTGTAGTTGCACCCAACTTTCTGTAAAAGTTAGCTTGGGTGTATTGGTTGAGGTCTTGTTTGGTTATGTTTTCTATTGCCTCTTTTAGCAGCATAAAGTTGAGGCAGCTGTAGGCATAGCGATTGGGTCTTCTTAGGTTGGTGTTTATAATCTCGGAGAGGAGTGTTTTGTGCATCTCTTTGCTGGCAAACATTTTCTCGGAGACGGGCAGACTAAAGGTGGGAGTGTTTACTCCAGAAATTAAGTTGTTTTTAAACTTATAATTGGTTCGTCCCCACATACCTGCAAATCTAGCATTGTGAATTTTTGATCTTCTGTTTACAAGCAATGCACCGGTGTAGCTGTTTTCGTCTATAGCAAAGGTGTAGTAGGGGATATAGGGCAAAATACCCGACTCGTGGAGCAATGCTTTGCGAATGGTGATATTTGCTTTATTGGTTTTTTTTGTTTCAGGAATAAACTTATCGAAACTGTCTTGCAGACGTATCTGTTTGTTATCATACAGTTTCATTATAGCAGGTAGTGTAGCTGTTGCTTTTGTAAGGGAAGCAAGGTCGTAGACCGTTTGCTGGGTTACTTCGCTGCTATTGTTGTCGTATTCAAAACGTCCAAATTGTTTGTCGTATATTACTACTCCATCTTTCACCACCATTATTTGGCAGCCAGGATAGGCTTTTTGTCGGATACCTTCAAGGGCTATCCTGTCGATAGAGCTGAATTGCTCGGAGTTGATGCCAACCTCTTCGGGCAGATTGTAGGCAAGCCGTGTTTTGGGGGTTGAGAGTCCACTACTGGCTTGATACCCTGCAGCCGTTACAGGCATTATTCCATCTATAGCTATGCCACCAAAGAGTGCTTGTGCTGCTCCTATCTGTGCCTCCTCATTATCGGAGTGTGCAAGCAATATAGATTGGCTGTTTGCTATTGATTGGGTAAAGTTGTCGAGTTGATAGGGTGATGTGAAGAAAACAATGGCTGATTGTTTGTCTTTCAATTGCTCTTGTAGGGCTATTGCATCTTCGGTGTGTCTTGAATGTATGGAGTAGATGATTAGGTTGTACTCTTCAAGCTTTTTTTTTAGTGTTGTTAGCTCACTGGGCTCTTCTATTTGGAATGTAGCAACATCGGTATATCTGTTTAGCCATGTTTGAAATGGATTGATAGAAGAAACACCAATAGCTACTGATGCTATTCTGTTTTTATCAAGGTTTTTAATGGGTAGCAGGTTATTGTTGTTTTTTATCAATACTGTAGATGAGCGTTTAAGCTTCTTGATAAGCCACCTGGAATAGCTATTGTTGATATTTCGAGTGGCTTGGTTAGCATCAATTGGCTCAAAAGTGTGTGCACCTGTAATGTGTTTGTAGGAGAGTATCTTACGCACTTTCCGCTCTAGCAATTCTGCAGAGATGGTGTTGTTTTCTACTGCCTCTTTTACCGACTGAAACTCATTTTCGATATTAACAACACCCAATATAATGTCATTGCCAGCCAATAGGGCTTTTACGCTCATGGATGGTTGGTTGGCTACGCCTTTCATAGCCATGCCATCGGTAAAGGTGAGTCCTGTGAAACCCATCTCCTCTTTTAGTAGCTCTTTGCCTACTTCGGGGGTGAGAGATGAGGGGAGTCCATTCGTGTTAAGAGCAGGTATATTGAGGTGTCCTATCATTATGCCCGATAGACCTGCATTGATGTATGCTTTAAAAGGGTAGAGCTCCACAGAGTCTAGTCGCTCTCTGTTATGAGCAATTGTGGGCAATGTTAGGTGCGAGTCTTCTGATGTGTCGCCATGACCAGGGAAGTGTTTGGCAACTGCCATCACTCCACCATCTTCCAGTCCACGTGAGTAGGCAATGCTTTTGCTGGCTACATTTTGTGGGTCTTCGCCAAAAGAACGGCTACCAATAACAGGGTTTCTTGGATTGCTGTTTACATCCAATACGGGGGCAAAGTTGACATGTATGCCCAACTCTTTACACTGGCGTGCTACCTCTTTGCCGTATAGGTAGAGTAGAGAGTCGTCTTTGATAGCTCCTAGCGCCATGTTGCGCGGGAATCGTGGTGCATCGGTTAGTCGCATGTTCAATCCCCATTCACCATCAAGAGCAATCATAAGGGGTGTTTTGCTCGCCTCTTGTGCATAGTTGGTAATGTTGGCTTGCTTTGCAATTGTTCCTTTTGAGAAAAGGATGCCTCCAATTTTTTGTTGGTCTATGTATCTTTTTATGAGGTTTTTGTTTGCAGTGGTGGTGTGCGTGTCTGCAATTACCATAAAGAGCTGACCAATGCGCTCGTCTATAGTTAATGATGAGTAAACAGAGTCGACCCATGCATTCATCTCTGCCTTGTTGGCTTCTCTATAAATATTTGGTTGAATTTGTGCTGTTGCAATTTGCAATAAGAGCACAAATCCAACCAATAAGCTTGTTTTCTTCATTTTAAAATATAGTAGCAAAGTATTTGGTTGTGTGTCTCTTAGTTCTAATCTATGTAGCAAAGTATTTGGTTGTGTGTCTCTTAGTTCTAATCTATTTTTTCAAGTTCTACGTCAATACGGCCTAAATAAACGCCTCTACCATTGGTTTGGTATACAAGTACCTCTTTACCATCTAAGTTGTTGCGAATAGCTGGTTCGGCCATAAATGTATGGCTGTGACCACCAATTATGATATCTATGTTTCGTGAGTTTTCGGCTAATTCCAACTCGGTTTTAATTCCTGTATGAGACAAAGCAACCACCATATCGCAGTGGAGCTCGTTGCGTAACATTTCGGCGGTTTTATTGATGGTTTCTGTGAGAGGGAGATATTTCACCCCTTCGTAGTGAGTAGATGCTACAAGCCCTTGTGGATTTATGTTGGCTCCTATAATGCCTATCTTAACGCCATCTTTCACGATGATGTGGTAAGGTTTAATGATATTTGCAATCTCTGTATCAGAAAAGTCGTAGTTGGTAGCCACTATTGGGAACTTTGCTTTCTTTACAATTTCTACTAATACATCCATGCCATAATCAAACTCATGATTGCCAAGTGTAATTGCATCATATTTAAGCAGGTTCATTGCTTCTACTTCTACTTCACCTTTAAACATATTGAAATAGGGAGTGCCTTGCACAAAATCGCCTGCATCAAAGAGTAACACGTTATCGTTTTCGCTACGCACTTTTTCAACATAAGCAGCCCTTCGCACTATTCCACCAAGATCGGGGTTGTATTTATCTGTTTCGGGTACAGGTTCTATTCTGCTGTGGGTGTCGTTTGTGTGGAGTATAACTATGTTCTGCGACTCCAAGCCAATTGTTATACTAAGGAGTATTATTAATGTGAAAATATATCGTTTCATAGCTTTTGTTTGTTTATTCAATTATTATTCTTCCATCAAGTTGCGATGAGATTTGTTTTCCTTGTGCAGTTTGTTCTCGCACATAGTCTATCATGATGTCGCGCAGTGTGATACCTGTGTTGTTTATAGATACTGCATCACGAAGGGCTTTCATGCCATTGTTGCCATCGGCGAGGTAGTCTATAGTTACTATATTGTATATCTTGCTCGAATCTATTGTTTTTCCATCGAGTGTTACACTCTTTAGCTTTCTGTCGTTTGCCACTAAGCGAGCATTAGACGAAATACCTGCACCTCCCATGCGTGCATAGGCTTCAAATACTTTGATTAGGTCTTCTCCTTTCACTTCTAAGAGTGTAATAGTGTTGTCGAAAGAATATACTTCAAATAAGTTGCCAAGAGTGAGTTCTCCTTTCGGTAAAGTGGCTCTGTGCCCGTTTACATTCATGAAAGAAACATCGGCCCCATCTTCTAGTTGTTTGTCGCCATATTCCTTCATCACATCAGATGTTAGATTGGTGAGCAAACTCTGAGGGGATCCTTTTTGCATAAACTCTGAAGATGTCCCTAACACTTCGTTCATTTGTTGGTCGAGCGTTCCTTTATATTTATTTACAAAAGCTTGCATTTCTGCATTAGTGCCTTGCTCTTTATTCATCTCTACAATTTGGCCCGATATTTTTACTATTGCAAATTCAGGTGCTTTTTTTTCTGCTTGTTTGTAGCTACTGCACGAAACAACTAAAAGGGTTGATAGTATGTATAAAATCCATATATATCTCATAATGCATAATCTAAAAAGTGTGGTTTATTTCGTTTGTATTAATTGTAAAAGTATATAGTTCATCAAAAATAATAATTTTATATGAGTCTTGCACTACTATTGCAACAATTATACTTAAAACCGTAAACGGACGGGTATGTTCATTGTAAGCGTATAATTGAAGGTTCTTTTAGATACATCTACTAATTTGATACGAAAACTAGACTTATTTCGCAATACAATTGCTCTTTATATGATTATATTTGGAGTTTCATAGGGCTAGGAAAGTGGTAAATTGAACAAGTTTATACTTTCCTATGGTCTGTAACTGTTTTTGTTAATATTTTTTGGCTTCCCGGCCATCCGATAGT
>DUVZ01000325.1 GCA_012840785.1 Bacteroidales bacterium | reverse complement strand
GTGGACTCATTACGCAAACTATTCTCATTTATCTTACTCTTTAGCACTATACCTTCTAAGGTGCGACATCTACTCAACGCTACATACACCTGTCCGGGAGCAAAAGCAGCACCAGCATCAATTATTGCTTTGTCAAATGTCAATCCCTGACTCTTATGAATAGTAATAGCCCAAGCATGACGCAGTGGCAGTTGTGTGAAACTTCCCGTTAGTTTTTCCTCCAATTCAGTAGTCTCTTTGTTCACCTTATAGGTCATATTCTCCCAAGTCATAGCTTCTACAAATATTGCTTCTTTCTCACCTGGACACATCACCATCACATACTCTTCATCTATAAAGGTTATCTCGCCAATCTTACCATTGTAGAATCTACGTGGAAACTCCGTGTCGTTCTTTACAAACATCACCTTTGCCCCCTTTTTTAGCTCTAGGTCTACCTCTACAGGATATCCACCAGCTGGAAAACTTCCAGCAATAGTGGCAGTGAACCAATGCGACTTACCTTTTATTTTTTTCAATTCGGCACTATTTATCTCATCTGCATTTCTGTTGTGGGTGGTGAGTGTTACATAAGTGTCACCATCTTTTGGCACAAAGGTGGGGTTGTAGGTGCTGTGCAATTTGGCTAATGATTCCGACGAAAGCTTGTTGCGCCTCACCTCATCTAGTATGTGAATAAAATCGGCATTCTTCTGTCTAAATACTTTGTTGAGCTCTATATACACCAATGGAATTTGCTGCATCACATGACTATCGAAGAAGTGTATCCCATCGTAGAAACCTCGTAATATTTGCAACTCATCGCGTTTTGCTACAGGTGAAAGTTGAAACATATCGCCAATAAAAATCACTTGAACACCACCAAACGGAACGTTATCTCTGCGCCTATAGTGTCTCAACACTGTATCGATGGCGTCTAATACATCCACACGTACCATACTTATCTCGTCAATTACCAGCAGTTCTAATTCTCGCAACACTTTTTGTTGGTTGCTACGCATCTTCATTTTGGCTATCAATTCCTTCCGCCCAACAGGTGTGGGTGCAAAGGGTGCAAAAGGCAATTGAAAAAATGAATGAATAGTAGTGCCACCCGCATTTATAGCAGCAATTCCAGTGGGAGCCACCACAGCTATCTGCTTCAAACTCTCATCTTTTAGTTTTCGTAGAAAGGTGGTCTTCCCTGTTCCAGCTTTTCCGGTTATAAAAAGCACTTGATTGGTTTGTGTGGCAAATTCGTATGCTAATTGGTAGTAGTCGGACATGATAGAGATATTATGTTAACTCATTTATTTTAATAAAAAACTAAGATAGAAGTTTTTAATTACATAAAGAAGAGTTTCCCTAAATATTGAGTATTATGTCCTTAAAAGCTATAGGTGAGCCCCACCCTCAAGCCTCCTTCAATTAATCGCCATCTATAACTATCAAACTCTGCTGTAAATGGCACAAGCGAATGAAATTTGGTGTAGAGATTGGCAAATGCCCCTATCCCATTATCCAAGCTATATTTTGCACCAACACCAAGAATTACTCCCAATCCATTCTGACTATCTATGGGACTAGAACCCCCTGTTTCGACATCAAACAAAACACCACCATTTACAAAAAAATGGTTCAGAAAATTGATTCTTGCTGTTACAGGAATATTTATAAGCGACACTTTATCGTCGGTTGCACCAATATGATTTTCACCTGGTATCTGCATTGGTTTT
>DUVZ01000324.1 GCA_012840785.1 Bacteroidales bacterium | reverse complement strand
TTACAAACCGTGAGGAGGGATGGTATGGATTATTGAAGATGCATTATTTTGCTTGAGGCTAACAGAGAGTATTCTGTTTTGAGTATATTCAAATAACAAATAAGTCCTAATTTTTCATGAAAGGGTAAATGAAATGTCTGATGTAAAAAATGCATTTAATCAATTAACAGATTTCATCAGCAATGAATCGGAAAAAACACTTCTACTTAGCGGTATTGCTGACAAGGAAAAACATCTAGCTCTTCTTAAGGCATTGAATGCTAAGGGGGAATTGAAAGGACTGATAAATTTGATTCATACAACTAAAAGTGGTATGGATGAGTTTTTTCGATGGGCAGAGCTATATAAAGTTAAGGTTCCAAAAAAATATGGACAACCAATGAAGTTGTCAAATCTGACAATTTTCTTTGACAATCTAACCACAAAAACCGACAGTGACAAATATGACAATTATGCTTTCGACTTCATGATTGTCTGGCCGATAGCTAGTGCCACTGAAAATAAAGAAGAGATCTATATGCTAAAGGAAATGGCCGAACGTCAAAGAACAAAAAAGATAATATATCTTACAATTAAAGAACCTTGGTACAACCCTAATTCAATTGAGTCTATCGTAGATCGTATAATAAAACTAGATTGTGAGAATGACAATCCCAAGGAATACAAGCGAATCATGACTACATACGAAGAGGATTTGAAAAGACGTGGAAATAAATAATCATTGAAAAAATCTAAGCTGTAATATGAATAATAGTAAGATAGAAATGAGAAAGTTGGGATTGGTTATTTGTAACAATAGCTTGCTAAGTGTCCATAGAGCTTATTTAATATGCATAAGTAGATTTATGCAAACCAATTAGGCAAGGAGGATAAAAGTGGATATAAAACATATTGCTCAAAATATAGGGTATTGCGGTTTAGTCTGTGCATTGTGCCATGAGGCGGATAAATGTACTGGGTGTAAATCCGAAAGTAACTGTTGTGGGAGACATTTAAGTGATGAAGGTTGCTATCAATTTAACTGTTGTGTTAAAAAGGGAATAAATGGTTGTTGGGAATGTGACGATGGCCCATGTGATAGAGATATGTTCAGTGAGCATCACGATATTAGAAATCGAACTTTTGTAAAAATAGCGAAAAATGAGGGCATAGAAAAACTTGCAGAATATGTTGTGGGAAACCAAAAGAATGGTATTATTTATGGTTGGAACAAAGATTATGATAATTTAGAATATGAAGAAGCGGTTATTGATTTATTACATAATGGATTAAATAGTGAGTATTCAAAATAAGCAAGATGTAAAACAAGTAAAGCTGGACTATTTCACATAATTTTTGTGTTGTGAGAAATATTTATAGACAATTCGCTAAATCAGATTTTATATTACAGATATTAGCAATAGTGCTCATTTTTTTGATTGCTATCAGTGGTATAAACTGATTTCGTATAGGGTGTTTACTTTTTGAGGGCAGGGTGAATCAATATGAATGAAAACAAGCATCTGAAGTGGCTACTGATAATCCAATCGTTTCTCCCACTGTTCATACTCTTAACTATAAAGTATGCTAAGAAATCCACTTTAAGTATAGTCTTGAATTTTTTTAAACAACTAATGCATGGCAATTTCAAAGCTATAACAAAAGCTTGGTATCATCCCGAGTTTTGCCTTACTATATTGCTTTGTTTATGTATAGTAATGGTAACGGTTGGTTTTTTAATTTATATCTATTTTAAAAAAACACAGAGTTCTGGATTCGTTGACAGAGCAGAAAAAATCACTGTAGGTGAAGATACTACTGAGAATAGTGTTGCATATTTTGTGACTTATGTGATTCCGATGGTTATGGATGATATTTCTGAATGGAGAGGATTTTTTTGCTTTCTCATTATTCTACTAATGCTAATTCTACTAATGCGAAATACGAATTTGTATTATCAGAACCCTATATTGGTGATATTGGGTTATAAAACATTTTACTTT
>DUVZ01000323.1 GCA_012840785.1 Bacteroidales bacterium | reverse complement strand
TTGGTTAGCCAAAGAGGGTAAACTTACACTCGAAAAAGATGGAAGAGACTTTTATGTTGAACTATCTTAATAAGTTAGCAACGCTACAAATCACGCCTGTGTTTTGTAACACAATTAAACAAAACTGTCTTTTGAATAATTCAAAAAAAGACAGTTTTTTTATACCTGCATATTTCTTATTTTTGTAAACGAAGAGGCAATAACCAATAATATTATCATCTATGAGAACAAAACACATTCTACTCGCTACCACACTATTTGTATTATCGGTATTGTTTAACACAGCTGAAGCATGTACTACTGCCGTGATTGCAGCTAAAAGCAGCGCTAGTGGCAAAAGCATGATTTGGAAACTAAGAGACACCGACAATCTTAAAAATGCTATGCGCTATTTCAACGATGGCACCTACACCTATCTGGGACTTGTAAACTCTAACGATACCCTTGGCGAGCATGTGTGGGGAGGGTCGAACAGTGTGGGGTTTGCAATAATGAATAGTGCATCATTCAACGTAAACGAAAACGACACAACTGAACTGAAAGATCAAGAGGGTGTTTTCATGAAACTAGCTCTGCAAACTTGTGGCTCACTCAAAGAATTTGAAGAGCTACTAGACAGCTACCCAAAGCCAAGTGGACAAGCCTCTCACTATGGAGTGATAGATGCTAATGGAGGAGCTGCCTTTTATGAAGTTAATAATTGGACATGGACAAAATTTGATGCCAACGACGCGGCTGTTGCCCCCAATGGATATGTAATCCGTACCAACTTCTCTGAAACAGGCACACCAGATGTAGGATTTGGCTTTATACGAAGAGAGACAGCAGAAAAGGTTTTTGCTAAAGCACTCGAAAACAATAAATTGGATTACAGAACAGTGCTACAACGCTTTTCTCGCTGCACGTATCATCCTGTATTTGACGTAAACTACAGAGTGAAGTTTGAAAAAGGAGAAAACGAAAGCCCCTTTATCTCATCCGACGATTTAATTACACGACATGGCTCCTCTTCTACAATAGTAGTGGAGGGTGTGAAACCTGGAGATAACCCTGCCCTCACCACCATTTGGACACAAGTAGGATTTCCGCACACTACCCTATCCCTTCCAATGTGGGTGGAAGGCGGCGAAGATTTCCCCACAATACTAGCTCTTGATAAGGAGTTAGAGAATAGTCCTCTCAACGAGGTTGCTCTGGAGTGGAAAGGCAAATGCTACCCCATAACACGCTCTGATGGATACCACTATATGAAATTTGATGAACTGATTAATCAAGACAATACAGGAATTGCTCAACGCATCGAATTGGTAGAAAAAGAGATATTTGATAAAACTGATGAGTTTCTCACTCAATGGAGTGAAAAAACTGTCACATCTTCCCACATCAAAAGCTTCTACAAATGGTTGAATGAAAAAGCAGTAGACTTTTACGATTTAAATAAATAGGAAGGAGCTGATATCATACTCCACATCCCGTTTTTGCTTTCTTATACTCTGAAAATGATGAAGTCTGCTCATTTTTTTATACTTTTGCATCATCTATATCTTATAACAGAATAAAACAATGAACATAGAAAAAGATTTACAATTAGCTATTATAAAAGTAATCGCTCAATTATATGATGCAGAAGTGAGCCCTGCTCAAATTACACTGCAAAAAACAAAGAGAGAGTTTGCTGGTCACTACACCCTTGTAACCTTTCCTCTTCTCAGAATTTCGAAAAAGAAACCTGAAGAAACGGCACAAGAGATTGGTGAAGCATTATTAAAAGAGTCTACTATTATCGAAGACTTTAATGTAATAAAAGGTTTTTTGAATCTTTCATTGTCTTCGGCTGTATGGGTAGCGTTGATGGAGAATATAAACAGCAACCCATCTTACGGAATTGCTACTCCTACTGATGATGCTCCACTTTATATGGTAGAGTACTCTTCTCCCAATACCAATAAACCACTGCATTTGGGACACGTTAGGAACAATCTTCTGGGCCACTCGCTATGCGAAATATTGAAAGCAAATGGTAAGCGTGTAGTGAAAACCAATATTGTAAACGATAGGGGTATTCATATCTGCAAATCGATGTTGGCTTGGCAAAAATGGGGCAACAACGAAACACCCGAATCGAGCGGAAAGAAAGGCGACCACTTGATAGGCGACTACTATGTGCTATTCGATCAAAAATATAAAGCTGAGCAAGCCGAGCTGCAAGCCAAAGGATTATCGAAAGAGGAAGCCGAAGCACAATCGCCCCTAATGGCACAAGCACGAGAAATGCTGCTCAAATGGGAGGATGGTGACGCTGATACTGTGAGCCTCTGGAAAACAATGAACGACTGGGTGTATGAAGGTTTCGACGAAACATACAAAGAGATGGGTGTATCGTTCGACAAGATATATTATGAATCGGATACCTACTTGGTTGGAAGAGAGCGCGTATTGAAAGGTTTGGAAGATGGACACTTCTATAAAAAGGAAGACAACTCTGTATGGGCTGACCTTTCTAAAGAGAAACTCGACCACAAACTGCTTTTACGCTCAGACGGCACATCGGTATACATGACGCAAGATATTGGCACTGCCAAACTCCGTTTCGACGACTATCCTATCGACACGATGATATACGTAGTGGGTAACGAACAAGAACACCACTTTAAAGTGCTTTCTATTCTTCTTGATAAGTTGGGTTATGAATTTGGTAAAGGCTTGGTACACTTCTCTTATGGAATGGTAGAGCTTCCGGATGGGAAAATGAAATCGCGTGAAGGAACTGTAGTTGATGCCGACGATTTGATGGCAGAGATGATAGAAACAGCACGTGAAACATCCAACGAGCTAGGAAAACTAGATGGCTACACAGCCGAAGAGGCTGAAGAGGTTTCTCGCATGGTAGGTTTGGGAGCGCTCAAATATTTTATCTTAAAGGTTGATCCACGCAGAAATATGACCTTCAACCCCGAAGAGTCAATCGACTTTAACGGTAATACAGGTCCCTTCATTCAATACACCCATGCACGCATACAGTCGGTGTTGAGAAAAGCTACTGAGCAGAAGATTGAAATACCCACAAAAATTGGAGAGGTTGAGTTATCTGAAAAAGAAGAAGGCATGGTGCAAATGCTATCCGACTTTACACAAGTAATTGCTCAAGCTGCCGAAGAGTACAATGTTTCGTTAGTAGCCAACTATGTATACGATTTGGTGAAAGAGTACAACCAATTCTATCACGATTTCTCTATTTTAAGGGAAGAGAATGAAGCATTGAAAGCTTTCCGATTGATGCTATCGAAGAATGTAGCGCTTACAATCAAAAAGGGCATGTTGCTGTTGGGAATTGATGTTCCTGATAGAATGTAATTGATCTGTTTCACAATAGAAACAGACGCTGAGTGCCACTCTACGCATATAGAAACTTAGGCACCATATTAAAAATAACGGGCAGATAGCCAGAAAGACACTCTTGTTTTTCTGTTTATCTGCCTGTTTCTTTATAGAACTAACTAATCGAAACATTTATTGCAAATAAGGCTACACTTTTAAGCTCAAACTCAATTTTATGATTGAGAAATCAAATCTTCAACGTAAGATTCGACAATCAAGAGATAAAAATCAAATCCGACGTGTAGAATTTGACGAACAAGACACCAACGTCTCATCCAACATGTAGTATTTGACAAGCAAGAGACAAACGTCTCATCCGACGTGTAGGATTTGGGGAGTAAGACATGAAATTCTAATCGGATATGTAAGATTTGACAAACAAGAGATAAACGTCTCATCGGACATGTAGGATTTGGCATGCAAGACATAAAAGTCTAATCGTACATGTAAGATTTTGATAAGTAAGACATGAACGTCTAATCGGAGGTGTAGGATTTGAAAAACAAGACATGAATGCCAAATCGGAGGAGTAGGAATTGCTAGTTATGCCATAATACCTAAAACAAGAAAAGGGCATCCAAATTAATTGGATACCCTTTTCTTTCATTAAATTCTAATTTATCGAGTCATACTAACTATTTAGCCACTTCTACACGACGTGCTTTAATAGTAAGTGCTTCTGCACCTGTTGTTTTTGGATCTTCTCCTCTACCAACAGCTGTTAGTCTTGACGCACTTATACCCTGATTAACAAGATATTTCTTAACAGACTCTGCTCTTCTCTCAGATAAACCATCGTTATATAGACTCTCTCCATGATGGTCTGTATAACCAATTACATCAACCGAAACATCATCAAACTCTTTCAATGTAGTTACAATTGTATGCAACTCTTCGGCATACTCTTCTGTATCTAGCACATCGCTATCAAAAGCAAAATGCACAGACGGAAGTTTTGGGAATTCTTTTACCACAACTGGAGCTGGTTTTGGCTCTGGTTTTGGTTCAGGCTTGGGCTGAGGAGCTGGAGCTGGAGCTGGTTGTGGCTCATAATAGATAGTCTCTGTTTTACCAGACGATTTACCTAAATTGATTCTAAGTCCAACCAATGCATTAATTTGCCAGTCAGGATTTCCACCATACTTAGAGTTTAATTTATCATTAAACACTGAAGTATTACCTTCGACCAATAATCCAAGATTATCATTCAAGCGGATGTCAAGTCCAAGACCAAAACGTCCACCAAGAAAACCTTTGTTATCTTCCCATAAATATCTGAGTTTGTGTGTACCAGTATTTATATCTGTAGCACCATTCTCATACCCATAAGCATATCCTACCCCTGCAAAAAAGTAGGGAGCAAGAACACGATCAGGGTTGTACTCACAAAAAAGTGAAGCTAAATCAAACACAGCATCAAGATTACCTTGAATAAATTTAAAGTCGTAATCTTGTTTTGGTGATACCCATCCACCTTTACCTTGCCATCCAGAAGCGCCAAAGCGCAAACCGAATGCAGGTGTGAATTTGTACCCAATATTTAAAGCTGCTGCTGGAGAAAAGAGATCTGAGAAATCTGCTTCACCAACAGTAGTAGCAGCACCACCTTGTAGTTGTAGGAAGTAATGAGGTACAAAGTACGTCTTACCCTCCTCTTTAACTCTTCTTTCTTCCGTTTGTCCGAAAGAAACCATTGGTAACATCGCTAATGCGATGATATATATAATTATTTTCTTCATAGATCATTAATTTTAATTAGTCCAATTGATTTTGATATACGCTTCTTCAAATGGCTTATTATCTTTAAGTAGGCGAACACGTATAATTGGTGTTTTTCCAACATCAGCAGCGCCATTTGGTGCACTTACCAAAGTAGTATTAGCAGGAAGGCTAATAGCACCACCAGCATCATCTACAACTGTAAATTCATATTCTAGACCAAACTCTTCAGGAACCAACTCGTTAAATTCGCCATTTCCATGAGAGAAATAGATATAAGAGTCAAGTAGAGCTTCCAATTTAGCCTTCACCTTGTTCAACAAAGCAACTTGGTCAAAATAGTCTTCCAATTTAATTATATCATCAATATTAAAGTCAAACTCAGCTTTAATAGGAATATCTAATTGTAAAGTTTCTTTGATGGTTGTTGTACCTGTTTTTGTTACATTCTTACTTTCAAATGAATCCCAAATTTCATAAGTGTAGTCAACATCAAATTCAACATCAAACTCAACTTTAACTATAGTATCTAGCACTTGTGTTACTATACCAAACTCTGGAAGTTTAATTGTAGGAATATACTTATCAATTATATCAACATCAACATATTCGCCAAGGTTAATACCTAACGTTCCAGGGAATACTGTAATAACAGCCTCTTCTAAATCATACTCTTCATCATTTTTAAGTTGAAGTACTCTTCTGTCTGTGTTAGCCAAAGCTTCAGCTCCATCTATATAAAATGGGAAAGAGTATGGATTCCAACCAGCATCTGGTTCTAAACCATCTTCTGTGTGCCTTTTTGCGTTTGCAATTTTCGTGCCAATTATTGGATGAGGTAGAGCTGTAACCCAATCAGAGTGGATTTCACCATGTTTAGTACCTACTGTCAACATCAATTGAGGAATATTAAAACTACCATCCCATTTCAAAATAGCATCAACAGCTTCATCTCCTAATAATTCACGTAACTTCTTTTCTACTTTTGCATCAAAGTCAGGACCAATTCCGTCTATTGTCAAAATCTCTGAAACAGCCATAAACAAACCAGCAGCTTCTAAAGCATAACCCTTATCAGGAGTAATAGTTGTTGTAATTGTCAACTCACCTGATGCTGCATCATAAGATTTAAATGTAGCTTTAGAGTTCAACTTATCTTCTGATCTTGTTCTACCTAGACCATATAAGAATTTGAAAATTAAATTTTCAGGGTCATTAAATTTAAACTCATAGTTAGCATCGCTAAATATTTCGTTTCCTTTAGGAATACTTTTTCCAACATAGTATTTCAAGTCTACTTTCTTAGAGAACATTCCTGTCTCTGGAAATCTACCTGCTGCAAATAGTGATGGAAATACTGCTATAGGATCACTCACTGTAAATACATGTTCAGGTATGAACGTTAAGTTAGTTAGTAATGGAGGGAAATCAATCACAACAGCAGAAACACCGTCAATAAATATTTCAAGTGTATTATCTGTCCAAACAGCTGTTACTATACCATCTGGCAACCATTTTACTCCTGTATCAGTTTCAGTTGCTGGATCTGTTGAAGGATCAACTTTATACCAAGTACCATCTTCATGTGGATAATAGTATACACCTGCTTCACCTTGTGGACCGCGAGCTGGCATCTCAGAATCAACGCCATCAATCCACCAATTTCCATTGGCACCAATTTCAATTATGCTGCCGTCAGCTCCATCAGCACCATCTGCTCCATCAGCACCGTCTGTACCATTGGTCAATGTAAATGATTCTCCATTAGACAATGTTACAACAACTCCGTTTGCTGTAGGCGAAACACTAGTAATTACAGCCCCATTATCAATTTTTGCCTGCAGAGCTGATACTTGTGTTCTCAAACTTGTGATATCACCATCTAATTTGGCAATATCATCATCATAATCTTGACACGATGAAAAAGTCACTAATGCAGCGACTACCGTGAAAAGAAAAAATTTCAATAAAAAATTTTTTTTCATAACTAATTAATTTTATAATTTCAATAAACTCAATATAACTTGTATACACTATTACTTAATAACAATTCAATTGTTCATAAATAAATGCACTACACACTAAACATCAAAGATAGCAGTATTTTTTTTACTTTGCAAACAAAGTAAAAAATTTAAGATAAAAAAAAGCGAAGCTCTAAAAAAGAGAGTCAACTTAATACCAACTTGTCTTTGGAGGGTATAAAGATAACTGCACATTAACTTTTTTTGCACTTCCAAGCCCTCGCCTTTTAACCTCTCCTTACAGTTGTGCTGATATACCTTTCTATTATTATCTTTAATAACTACTGAATTAAACCTATAGTAATAAAAGATATCTTGTTTGTGATAACATACAAGTAACATAATTTATATGATTTTGTTCAGTAATTTTATCAAAACAAAAAATCTCAGCATATATAAAGAACAACTTTTACTGCAAATAAGTAGCAAGTGATTTAAAACTGCAAAAAGATATTCA
>DUVZ01000322.1 GCA_012840785.1 Bacteroidales bacterium | reverse complement strand
TTTAACTCAAAGCACCCTTGACAAAGAAGAGTAATAAACTTATCAGATTAGAGTAACTTAAAAGAAACTTATTTTAGCCATACAAATGCACTCGCTATAACATTTGACAGTAAAAGGACAAATACAATGCCTGGTTCCGCCTGCACAGGAGCTTACGTACCCGCCATGACAGGATTAAATCAAGAAGTTTACATTAGCAAACAACTGTTTCAAAAACGAAGCTAACGCACTATTTGTCCCTTTTACTACTATGATTCCACAGCCTTTATTGACAATTGAATACGTTTACGCTCAGTGTCGACAGACAACACCTTTACCTTCACATATTGATGAAGCGAGACCACCTCAGTGGGGTTAGAAACAAATCTGTTTGCCAATTCAGAAATATGCACCAATCCGTTTTCTTTGATACCCACATCTACAAAACAACCAAAATTGGTAATGTTGGTAACAATGCCTGGAAGCACCATTCCTTCACTCAAATCAGCAATAGTTTTCACATCAGGGCTAAATTCAAACGACTCCACTTTGCTTCGTGGGTCACGTCCCGGTTTTTCCAACTCCTCTAAAATATCTTTCAAAGTAGCCAACCCAATTGTTTCTGTTGTATATTTCTTCAAATCCACTTTCTCTTTCAACGATTTATCGCTGATAAGCTCCTCAACAGTACAGTTTAAATCTTTTGCCATCTTCTCCACTACATGATAGCTTTCGGGATGAACAGCAGAGTTGTCCAATAAGTTTTTAGCATTGGGAATACGTAAAAAACCTGCACACTGTTCAAATGCTTTTGCACCCAATCGAGGCACTTTCATTAGCTGCCTGCGAGACTCAAATGCCCCATTTTCAGTACGATAATCAATTATATTTTGCGCCAACGATTCTCCCAGCCCCGACACATATACCAATAGATGTTTACTTGCAGTATTTAAGTTTACCCCTACAAGGTTTACACAACTTTCAACAGTTTGATCCAACGACTTTTTCAACTTCCCTTGGTCCACATCGTGCTGATACTGCCCCACCCCAACAGCTTTTGGGTCTATCTTCACCAATTCAGCCAATGGATCACACAAACGCCTACCAATAGAAACTGCACCTCTTACTGTGACATCATAATTAGGAAACTCTTCACGTGCAACCTTCGATGCTGAATAGACAGAAGCACCATTTTCGCTCACTACAAACACTTTCACCTCTTTCTCGTAGCGTAAATTGGTAATAAAACCTTCTGTTTCTCTGCTTGCCGTGCCATTGCCAATAGCTATAGCATCTACCTTATAAGTAGATACAAGCTTCGATACTTTATTGGCAGCTTTTTTAAATTCATTTCGTGGAGGGTGTGGATAGATGGTTTCGTTGTGCAGCAAATTACCTTGCTCGTCTAGGCAAACCACCTTACAACCACTTGCAAAACCCGGATCGATGGCAAGCACACGCTTTTGTCCCAATGGTGGAGCCAACAACAACTGTCGCATATTTTCTGCAAAAACTGCAATAGCAGCATCATCTGCCTTCTCTTTCGATAGTTTAGCAAACTCGGTCTCCATCGACGGTTTCATCAATCGCTTATAACCATCTTTTACAGCATCCTCAACATAACTGGCAGCTTCTGATGAGTTGTTCACAAACCGCTTTATCAACCTGCTTATACAATAATCATCATCGGGAGAGATAGAAACACGCAAAAACCCCTCCGCTTCGCCTCTTCGGATAGCCAACAACCTGTGTGACGGACAACGAGATAGCAATGCAGTAAAATCAAAGTAATCACTATACTTCTCTCCCTCTTCCTCTTTTCCTTTTATCACCCTCGAAGTTATTTCTGCCTCTCGTTCATATATTCTTCTCACATCTTGTCGAGCTGGTGCATCCTCGTTTACCCATTCGGCTACAATATCAGAAGCACCCTTTAATGCATCCTCCGTTGTTTCCACCTCATCTGTAATAAAAGCATTCGCTCTATCGCTAGGCGAGCCAAACTCTTGTTTCATCAACCAAATAGCCAAATCCTCCAATCCCTTCTTACGAGCGGCTTCGGCACGTGTTTGTCGTTTGGGTCTAAAGGGCAAATATATATCTTCCAAGATGGTGCTATCCCAGCAGTTTGCAATTTTCTCATTCAACACTGATGTCATCTTCCCTTGCTCTGTAATAGTAGCAACTATAAACTCCTTTCTCTTTTCAAGCTCTTTATAGTTTTCGTATTGAGTTTTTATATTTTCCACCTCCACTTCGTCAAGTCCACCCGTTGTATCTTTACGGTAGCGACTTATAAAAGGAATTGTAGCTCCATCTTGCAATAGTTTGATGGTGCTCTCTACATTGTTTATACTCAAATTAAGAGATTTCGATATAAGTGAAGATATAACTGACATATTGTTGGTAGTATATAAGTTGTTTATTAGTTTGATATGCAAAAGTAAAGAAAATGCACCAATTTAAACATTCTTTTTTAAACGACTTAATAATTATGAGTATCTTTGCTACAACAAGATATTACAAAGTATGGCAAAACTAAAATCAGTCTATTTTTGCAGCAATTGCGGCAATGAATCACCTAAATGGATGGGCAAATGCCCTGCCTGTGGCGAGTGGAGCACCTATGTAGAAGAGCTGATACGCAAAGATAGTGCGGCAGCAGCGATAGAAGATACCCGCTCTTTTTCGAGTGGAAGAAACACACCTCAACCCCTAAAAGAGATAAGAGCAGACGAAGAGCCTCGTATAGATATGCAAGACAACGAGCTCAATAGAGTATTGGGAGGCGGACTAGTGCCTGCATCTCTTGTGCTTATTGGTGGAGAGCCTGGCATTGGTAAGTCAACATTGGTGCTGCAAACCATCCTCAAACTACAATCTGTCAAATCGCTCTATATATCTGGAGAAGAGAGTGCTAGACAGCTGAAACTAAGGGCTGAACGAATAAATATAGAGAACGACAATTGCCTCATTGTGTGTGAGACAAATCTAGATAAAATATTTGAACATATAAAAAACACCAAACCCGAATTGGTAATCATCGACTCTATACAAACGATGTATAGCGACTCTCTAGAGTCATCACCCGGCAGTATATCGCAAGTGCGTGAGTGTGCCAGTGCTATACTCAAATTTGCAAAACAATCAGGAATTCCCACCCTAATGGTTGGACACATCACAAAAGATGGAAGTATTGCAGGACCAAAAGTGTTGGAGCATATTGTTGACACAGTTTTGCAGTTTGAAGGAGATCAACACTATATGTACAGAATATTGCGGAGTATAAAAAACCGCTTTGGAAGCACTGCAGAGTTGGGAATATATGAAATGAACCAGTCGGGTCTGCGTGAAGTGAGCAATCCATCGGAAATGCTGCTTACCAAAAACCACGAAGAGTTGAGCGGAGCCACTATTTCGGCTACAATAGAAGGAGTTCGACCCTTTTTGATTGAAACACAATCACTGGTTAGCTCGGCTGCTTACGGCAATCCACAACGCTCGGCAACAGGCTTCGACATCCGTAGAATGAATATGTTGCTAGCTGTACTAGAAAAGCGTGCAGGCTTTAAATTGGCACAAAAAGATGTCTTCTTAAACATTGCAGGAGGGTTAAAAATAAACGATCCAGGAATGGATCTATCTGTTATCAGCGCCATACTTTCGTCGAGCTTAGATATCTCTGTAGCCAAAGATACTTGCTTAGCAGGCGAGGTGGGTTTATCTGGAGAGATACGCCCTGTGAACCGAATTGAGCAACGCATTTTCGAAGCAGAAAAACTGGGTTTTTCACGTATAATTGTACCAGACAATAATTTAAAGGGCTTTACGTCGAAGGTTTCAATCAAAATTGAGACAGTACGTAAAGTGGAAGAGGCTTTCAGATTACTATTTTCTTAAACACCCACTATTCATCATATTACCAACAATATCTACTATAGTACTTAGTAATAACACCCCCTCTTTTGATGATAGATTGTGTCTTTTAAAGCAAAATAGTTGAGTATATTTTTTTTAATATAAAAAATATAGTATCTTTGCATTCGCTTTACAAAAGCACCGGTACCTTGGCCGAGTGGCTAGGCAACGGTCTGCAAAACCGTCTACGGCGGTTCGAATCCGCCAGGTACCTCAACACAAATTAGTGGAAACCCTTGTAAGATATGTTCTTATGAGGGTTTTTTTGTGTCTAAATAATTTCACTCATATCCAAAACATCGCTGATAAAACAACAGAAGAAAACTTCGCCATAAATAAAACCCCAAAAATCTTTTAACATTATGCTTTTTTATTATCTTTGTTTCTGATTAAATTAACCGATAGATAATTACCATTAAAATTCGACCTCTTCTGTTGCACAGCAAGGAGTTCAAGAAACAATACAAACAGCATTAAAGTCCCTATTATTTATATATAATTCAAAAAAAACAGTATCGACATGAGAAAATCTTTATTGATTATCATTGCTTTTATTTCAGCTCTAGCAATAAAAGCACAGGAAGCACCGCTATGGATGCGATATAGCGCCATATCACCTGATGGAAAAGAGATAGTCTTTTCGTACAAAGGCGACATTTT
>DUVZ01000321.1 GCA_012840785.1 Bacteroidales bacterium | reverse complement strand
TTAACTAACTCTATTACTAAAATTTCTGTATATTTGTGGTTACAAGTAATTCTAATTGCACAACATATAAAACATAAAAAAATGATGATTGATAAACCTTATGCGATAGGCGTAGATATAGGCGGCACAAACACAGTGTTTGGTATCGTCGATAAAAGAGGTCAAATCCTAAAAAATGGAAGTGTAAAAACTGGAACTCATAGCGATATTGGAAAGTTTTTGGACGACCTTACTAAAGCTCTTGAAAAACTTATTGAAGAAATAGGCACTAAAGAAGAGATAATGGGTATTGGTATAGGAGCACCAAACGGAAATTATTTTACCGGAAGCATCGAATTTGCACCCAATTTACCATGGAAAGGTGTAATACCTTTTGTGGAGCTTATGGAAGAAAGAATTGGTATTCCAGTAGTATTAACCAATGATGCCAACGCTGCAGCAATTGGCGAAATGACCTATGGTGCTGCAAGAGGAATGAAGGATTTTATTGTTATAACTCTTGGAACAGGTGTTGGTAGCGGTGTTGTTGCCAACGGAGAGTTGATTTATGGGAATGATGGATTTGCAGGTGAGCTGGGTCACATCATTATGCGTAGAACCAATGGTCGTCTATGTGGTTGTGGAAGATCAGGATGTTTGGAAGCTTATAGCTCTGCTACAGGAGTAGCAAGAACAGCACGTGAGTATTTGGATATGAGGCCAAATGTAAATTCATTGCTTCGCCTTAAACCCATAGAAAGTATTACATCAAAAGATGTTTATGAAGCTGCTGTTGAAGGAGATGAATTGGCAAAAGAAGTGTTTGATTTTACAGGACAGGTTTTAGGAGAAGCCTTTGCTGATTTTGTTGCTTTCACAAGCCCCGAAGCAATCATACTTTTTGGAGGACTAGCGCGTGCAGGCGACCTAATTCTCGACCCAATTCGCAAACATATGGAGAGCAATCTTCTTAGCATCTATAAAGACAAAGTGAAGCTGCTTTTCTCTCAATTGAAAGAGAGCGATGCTGCTGTTCTTGGAGCTAGCGCTCTAGGATGGGAGGTGCAATAACATAAATATTGACTGTATATAAGCACAAATGCTATACAAAAGTCCTAAGTTTTTCAGCTTAGGACTTTTTTTTTACTTCCACAATGCCGATAACAAAAACAAATTACACCCCCTATTTTCAAAGATAAATCTTTTATAAATAAACACAAATCACAAAAATAGATATTGCCTACTCTTCTTTCTAAGAAAGAGCTTATTAGATTTTGTCTTGTTACACTTTTTTCCTAAATCTTATCGGTTGACACCTGAAAAATATAGATAGATTTTATATCTTTGTATCTTACAAAATCTTTTGAATACAAATATGTCACGAAAAATAAAAAACGCACTGATTTCTGTCTACGACAAAGCAGGACTCGATGAAATCCTTGCTACACTTAACGAGCTAAATATCTCATTTATATCTACTGGTGGTACAAAAGAGTTTATTGAAAAACTAGGATATGAATGCCAAAGCGTAGAAGACACTACAGGCTATCCAGCTATTTTAGGCGGTAGAGTAAAAACCTTGCATCCAAAAATTTTTGGAGGTATACTTTATAGGCGTGAAAATGAACCCGATAGAAAAACAGTTAAATCGTACGATATTCCATCAATTGATTTGGTAATCGTCGATCTCTATCCCTTCGAAAAGACTGCTGCATCAAATGCATCTCACGAAGAGATAATAGAAAAAATAGATATTGGTGGTATATCACTTATTCGCGCAGGAGCAAAAAACTATAATGATGTATTGATGGTAGCCTCCAAAAACCAATATGGAGCTCTACTAAACCTTCTTCAAGAAAAAAAGGGGTCGTCGGAGCTATCTGATAGAAAGTGGTTTGCAAAAGAGGCTTTTGGAATATCATCTGCTTATGATTGTGCTATTTTTTATTACTTTACCAACAATGATGATCTAACTTCATTCAGAGTAGTAGCTAAAGATGGCAAAAAGTTAAGATATGGAGAAAACCCTCATCAGGAAGGATATTTCTATGGCAACTTCAATGATATGTTTGAACAGCTTAATGGTAAAGAAATATCGTACAACAACCTGCTAGACATAGAGGCTGCCATCGAGCTGATAGAAGACTTCGACGAAACTTCAATAGCTATTATTAAACACAACAATGCTTGTGGAATGGCTTCACGCAGCAACTTGCTTCAAGCCTGGAAAGATGCTTTGAAAGGCGATCCAATATCGGCTTTTGGAGGGGTAATCATTGCCAATAAAGAAGTTGACGCAGAGACTGCCCAAGAGATGAACAAATTGTTTTTCGAGATTGTAATTGCACCATCTTACAACTTTGATGCACTAGAAGTATTGAAGCAAAAGAAAAACAGAATTATATTAGAACAAAAAAAGACAGAAGGCGGACAGAGCTATAAGTATCGCTCGCTCTTAAACGGTGTGCTTACAGAGCAAAAAAACACTAGTATTCAGGCAGTAAGCGACTTGAAAGTGGTGACAAATACCGCCCCTTCAGCAACTGAAACCGAAGATTTGCTGTTTGCCAATAAAATGGTGAAGCATCTAAAATCTAATGCTATTGCATTGGTAAAAAACAAACAACTAATAGGGATTGGAACTGGACAAACATCAAGGGTTGATGCACTAAATCAATCTATTGATAAAGCAAAACAAATGGGATTTTCGCTTGATGGTGCAGTAATGGCATCGGATGCTTTTTTCCCTTTCCCCGACTGTGTGGAAATTGCTCACAAGGCAGGCATCACAGCAGTTATACAACCGGGTGGATCGATAAAAGATAGTGACTCAATTGACTATTGCAACAAAAATGGCTTAGCAATGGTTACTACAGGTATCCGCCACTTTAAACACTAGAGTATAATATACTGAAATAATAAAACAAAAAATGGGATTATTTTCATTCACACAAGAATTGGCGATGGATTTGGGAACAGCCAACACCGTCATCATTAGTAATACAGGTAAAATTTTGATAGACGAGCCATCTATCGTTGCACTCGACCGTAAAACAGATAAGATGATTGCTTTAGGAGAAAAAGCAAGACAGATGCATGGGAAAACTCATGATAATATACGCACTATTCGTCCACTTCGTGACGGTGTAATCGCCGACTTTGCTGCTGCAGAACAGATGATACGTGGCATGATTAAAATGGCTAACAAAAACAAGAAGCGATTCTTTTCCCCATCACTTCGCGTGGTGGTGTGTATCCCATCGGGTAGCACAGAGGTAGAGATACGTGCGGTACGAGACTCTGCAGAGCATGCAGGAGGACGCGATGTGTATATGCTGTTTGAGCCAATGGCTGCTGCATTAGGAATAGGACTTGATGTAGAAGCTCCTCAAGGAAACATGATTGTGGATATAGGTGGTGGAACTACAGAGATTGCTGTAATATCATTGGGTGGAATTGTTTCTAACAAATCTATCAAGATTGCTGGAGATGATCTCACTGAAGATATACAAGATTATATGGGTCGTCAACACAATATAAAAGTTGGAGAACGCACAGCTGAGGATATTAAAATAAATGTTGGATCGGTATTAACAGAACTGTCCGACCCGCCTGAAGATTTTATAGTTCACGGACCAAACCGTATGACATCTTTGCCAATGGATGTTCCAATTTCATATCAAGAGATTGCGCATTGTTTGGAGAAATCAATTTCTAAAGTAGACTCTGCCATATTGAGTGCACTAGAACATACTCCACCCGAGCTATATGCCGACATTGTTCGCAATGGTATTTATATCACCGGAGGTGGCGCATTGTTGCGTGGCTTAGCCAAAAGATTTACCGAAAAGATAGGCATTCAGTTTCATGTTGCAGAAGACCCTTTGCGTGTAGTAGCAATCGGAACTGGCATTGCTTTGAGAAACATTGATAAGTTTAACTTCTTGATGAGATAAACAGGTTAAAATAATATAGCTTTTAAGCTATATGCAAATAAGGAAACAACTTATAGAGTTAGATTTCACTTTTTAATTCATAAATATATGCGATGATAATCGCTTAATACAACATAGGAGCAATTTATGAGAAACCTTCTTAATTATATTTTAAGGAACAGCACATGGTTTCTAGCAATATTATTGATTGCTTTCAGCATATATTTGGTTTTTAAACACAACTCCTATCAACGAAGCGTTTATCTATCATCGGCTAATAGAGTAAGCAGTCGATTATACGGAGTGTCTAGCAATGTGACTTCGTTTTTCAATCTCAAACGCAACAATAATGAACTGCTTGAGCGTAATGCTGAGCTAGAGCGTAGTGTGCAATTACTAAAAAAACATATTCTCACACTTACAGCTGACACAAGCACAATTGAAGCATTCACCCTTGATTCTATTGTGCCCACACAATTCGAGTTTATTCCGGCCGATGTTGTAAATATCAGTATATCTAAGTTCAACAACTATATCACCATAGACAAAGGCTCAATAGATGGTGTAGCACCAGATATGGGTGTAATATCGACTGCTGGAGTAGTTGGAGTGGTGCGCAATGTATCAAAACACTCAGCAGTTATTATACCTATTATCAATCCAAATTTTAGACTGGGAGCCAAACTGAAAGATTCTGACAATTTTGGGTCAATAGCGTGGGATGGGAGTAATGCAAACGAAGCACAATTAAGAGAAGTGCCTAAGCATGAGCAGTTTGCTGCTGGCGACACTGTAGTTACAGGGTTTTCTCGAATATTCCCCGAAGGGATAATTATAGGCTACACTAAAGAGATGGGCGTGTCAACCGATGACAATTTCAACACATTCAATATCAATTTGGCCACAAGATTTCAAACTCTGAGTCATGTGCTTGTCATAAATGATAAATATCATCGCGAACGTGTAGAACTTGAAACAAGTATAAAATAATGAAGCTAGATTATCTATATGAAGTGTTGCTATTTGCAATATTAATAGTATTGCAAGTACTTGTTTTTAATCAAATAAGCATATTTGGCTTTGCTACTCCATTTCTTTACATCTACTTCTTATTAAAGCTTCCAGTTGGACGTAATTTGTTTTATGTAATCGGTATAGGATTTTTGCTTGGTTTTATTATTGATATTTTTTTAAACACACCTGGCATTAATGCTGCTGCAACAACAACTGTTGCAGCATTTAGACACTTGCTTTTGAGACTATTTTTTACCAAAGACGAAACAGAAGAGTACATCCCTAGCATATACACTACTCCAGCAGCTTTTATCAAATATGCTTTAGTAGCAGTAATCATTCATCTAACAGTTATTTACTCACTCGAATCGTTGTCGCTTTTCAATTTAGAGATATTACTTATACGATGGGCTTCATCTGTTGTTCTTACAGTTATCGTCCTTTTAGGATTAGACGCTTTTATGTATAAAACATTTAGTGCCAATGAATAGAAAAGACCCCTTTTTCAACCGAAGTGTCATTATTGGCATCACGATAACATTAATTGCTATCGTTTATATGATTCAACTATTCCATTTGCAAATCGTAAATACTAGCTACCGTGACTTTGCAGACAGTAATGCCTTTTACAAAAAAACACTTTATCCATCTCGTGGCGCCATGTACGACAGAAATGGCAAACTATTGGTGTATAACCAAGCTACCTACGATGTGATGATGGTGTCAAAAGAGATGCAAGATTTTGATACAATTGATTTTTGCAACACATTGAATATTGAACTCGATACTTTTTTCCAACTGGACAGTCTGATGCGTGATTCACGCAGAAATCCTGGCTATTCTTCATATACACCTCAGCCATTTATGTCTAAATTAGATACCCGTGAATATGCTTCGCTACAAGAAAAACTATACAAATTTCCTGGTATTTATATTCAAAATAGAACTGAACGACAATATAAATACCCTAACATGGGATTAATACTAGGGTATATTGCTGAGGTAGATAAAAACACCATGGCTGCAGATAGTTATTATGCTAGAGGCGATTTTTCAGGTAAATCGGGCATAGAGTTATCACACGAAGAGGATCTGAGAGGCGAAAAAGGGGTGGAAATTTTATTGCGAGATGCACATGGACGAATTCAAGGAAAATACGAAGAAGGCAAACATGATAAAATGCCCGTTTCTGGACAAGACTTAACCCTGTCTATAGATATAGACTTGCAAGCTTATGGCGAGTATTTGATGCAAAATAAGATAGGCAGCATAATTATGATTGAGCCTAAAACAGGAGAGATACTTGCTATGATAGCAGCACCAAGCTACGACCCTGCATTGCTAACTGGTCGTGATTTTGGCAAAAACTTTATGGAGTTGGCACGTGATCCTTACAAACCTCTTATTAACAGAGCAGTATCGGGGGTTTATCCTCCTGGTTCAACCTTCAAACCAGCTCAAGGACTTGTTTTCCTAGCAGAGGATATCATTACCGCCAACACTAGATATGGTTGTGCAGGTGGATATCCTCCATTAGGGGGGCGTCCTCGTTGTCATGGACACCCTACTCCACTATCACTCGACCCAGCATTGGCTACTTCTTGCAACTCATACTTTTGTTATGGACTAACAGCCATGCTAACTAATCGCACTCACTACACCGATATCAATGATGCTTTTGATCATTGGAAAGATCGCATGGTTTCGTTTGGTTTTGGCAATAAATTAAATGTAGATTTACCTTCAGAAAAGAGAGGTTTTATCCCCAACAGCAAGTTTTACTCAAAAGTATTTAATACTGAAAATTGGCGTGCATCATATATTATTTCAATTTCCATTGGTCAAGGCGAAATTTTGACCACTCCATTGCAACTTGCCAATTTTTCAGCACTTGTTGCTAATCGCGGATACTACTTCACACCACACGTTGTAAAGGAAATGAAAGATAAACCAATAGATAAAACATACACAACCAAACACTACACAGGAATAGCACGCGAACACTTTGAAGTAACTGTTAGTGGAATGGCTCATGCAGTGACAAGTGGAACCTGCCGTGGCATCAATTTAGAACCAGAAATAGAAGTATGTGGCAAAACAGGAACATCAGAAAACCCACATGGAGACGACCACTCTCTATTTTTGGGTTTTGCCCCAAAAGATAACCCTGAAGTGGCAATAGCAGTAATTGTGGAAAATGGTAGGTTTGGGGCAAGCAATGCTGTACCCATTGGTAGACTGATGATGCAAAAGTTTTTTAAAGACTCGATACCACCATCTGACAAATGGCTAGAAGATAGAATAGTAAATACAACTATACTCCCAAATATATACCAGCAAAACATATAAACACCAAATGCAAAACGATATAACTAAAGAGAAAGGACGAATTGATTGGTGGACTGTATTGCTTTACCTCATCTTTGTTGTGGCAGGATGGCTCAACATCTATGCAGCTAGCTTCGACTTTGAAAATGCTATCGGGCTTTTCGACTTATCTGGACGTGCAGGAATGCAACTTGTTTGGATTGGCTCATCGTTAGTAATCGCATTTGCAACTATGAAAATTGAACCGCGATTTTTCGATTCGTTTTCACTGCTGTTCTATGCCCTTGGCATTACCTTGCTTTTAATAACACTAGTTGTAGCACCCGATATCAAGGGCTCGCGTTCTTGGTTGGTAATTGGGCCTATAAGGTTGCAACCAGCAGAGTTTATGAAATTTATTGTAGCCCTCACTATAGCAAAGGTCTTTAGCAGACACGATTTTAAACTAATGGAGCTTCGCAACTTATCATTGGTAGCGGCTATTATCTTACTACCCACCATTATCGTTATTCTCCAAAGCGAAACAGGCACAGCGTTAGTTTATTTAAGCCTTATTATTGTGCTCTACCGCGAGGGGTTGCCAGGTGGGTTTATTTTCACCGGACTAGCAATGATTGTCTATTTTGTTGTAGGACTTAAATTCTCAGAAGAGGAGATAGGAATCTTTTCACGTGGTGAGGTTTATACAATCATCATTATTATTGTTTTCACTGCTGGTATGGCTTGGAGCTATATTAAACGCAAACGAGTAATACAGATTATATTAGGCATTGCTAGCTTCATTTTTTTAGCTAGTTATCTACTTTCTTATACAGGTATATTAAATGTTGATTATGGTATTAGTGCTATTCTATCATTAGCATTAATTACAACTTACCTGCTATTTCTCTCTTTACGCTATTGGAAAAGAATTTATTTAATGATGGCTGTTTTTGTCATTGGGTCATTTGTGTTTCTTGAATCAGTAGAATATGTTTTCGACGATGTATTGCAACACCATCAACGCCAACGTATAAAAGTAACGTTGGGTATGGAGGAAGACCTCTTGGGAGCTGGCTACCACATTGGTCAATCTAAAATTGCTATTGGATCTGGAGCTTTTAGAGGTAAAGGATATCTCAACGGCACACAAACAAAACTAAAGTATGTGCCCGAACAAGATACTGACTTTATCTTCTGCACCATTGGTGAGGAACAAGGCTTTATTGGCGCAAGTGCCGTACTTATCTTGTTTTTAATATTTATTCTGCGGCTCATATTCCTTTCTGAGCGGCAAAAGACAGTATTTGGACGAGTCTATGGTTATGGTGTGGTTAGTATTTTTGTCTTTCATTTAATTGTAAACATTGGTATGGTGCTTGGATTAACACCCGTTATTGGTATTCCATTGCCATTTTTCAGCTATGGCGGGTCGTCGTTGTGGGGGTTTACTATATTGCTGTTTATATTTTTGAGGATCGACAAGTCTAGAAAGCCTTTTTAGTTAAAAAGGAGCTATTAAAACTCAAAAGTTTGGATTCTCAATAGAGAAACAATAACTCTTATCTTCTTGCTTGTTTAAACAATTTGAGTTTGTTCCACACAAGCCTCACATTACAAGCTCCCCAACACCCTATCCATCACCCAATTTGTCCGTGCTGCAGAATCAGCTGTACTTACCACTTTCGTACCCTTCTCTTGCAGACACTCTACAATACTTTTAATTAGATAATACTGTATATTGTCTGGATTGGCTTCTTTGTAAGATGTTTTACCTTCTGAAGTTTCTAAAACAATATCGGTGAACATAAAAGTGGAGAATGAAAGTTTACCCTTTGTACCAACCAAGTCAATAGTATCTGTACGTGTATTAGATGGAGCAATAAAAGTCCAACTGCCACTACCTAAAACTCTAGATTGAAATTGAAATGAAGCCGAAACAGTATCCTCAACATCATATAAACCTGTAATATTGGCAGTATGCCCACAAGCACTAGCTATTGGTCCAAACAAAAAATCGAGCAAATCTAATTGATGTGATGCTAAATCATAAAAATAGCCTGCCCCTGCAATCTCTTTTTTCACACGCCAAGATAGTGTGTCGCTATTATAATCAGTAGCGTATGGAGGGATTGAAAATTGGACTTGAACAGTAGAGATGTTACCTAGCAAACCATCGTCAATTAATTGTTTTACCTTAAGAAAGTAAGGCAATGTGCGACGATAATAAGCCACAAAGCAAGAGACCCCTGTCTCCTTCGAAACACGCAGCATCTCTTGACACTCTACATAGTTTGCAGCCATTGGCTTCTCTACGTACACTGGTTCCCCAGCCCTCATTGCGTCAATTGCATACTCGGCATGGGTAGAAGGAGGTGTAGCAACATATATTGCCGTAACATTTGGGTCTTCGATAAGTTGCTGCGCATCGGTGTACCAGACACCAATACCATGACGAGCCGCATAATCTTTTGCTTTGGTAGCATTGCGTCTCATTACAGCTACCACCTTTGAACCTTCAATTTTACTAAAAGCTGGACCACTTTTCTTTTCTGTAACAGAACCACAACCTATAAACCCCCAATTTACCATATTCATTTTCTTAATAATTTATATACTATTAATTTTACTTTCCAGGAAGTGGGGCTACAAACAAACTCATATCCATTGTTCCCGTATCCCAATTAGCAGGTGTTATATCCAATGGCGATGCTGCCAACTCATCCCAAGAAACTTGTTGCCCTGTATAAGCCGACTCACGCGCCATCATCGCCGCCATGTTTGACAGAGCCGCCTCGGAAGCCTGCTCAACTGGAGTGTTTTTGCGGATACAATTCACCATATTAACGTGTTCAAGCACGAAAGGATTAACCTGCTTATACTCAACCTTCTCTTTCTCCTCATCAAATCTCCATACCACATTACCTTCCAAATCTTTTATCATCACTTCTCCACCAACAACACCATTTGAAGTCCACGAGCCTTTTGTTCCTTGAATATAATTACTTACATCATTTGTGCAACCATCAATTTGACGACACATACTGTGTAGGTGTATACCATTTTCCATCGTAAAATCTGTACTAAAATTATCATAGCAATCACCCACCTTACGACGCAAACGAGAGCCAAATGACAGTGCGCTCACTGGTTTCAAACCTGACAACCAGATAAATGCATCGAGGCTGTGGATATGTTGTTCAACTATAATATCACCTGACAGCCATCGCCAATTCACCCAATCCTTCACCATATAGTCCAAATCGTTCCAATCTGGCTGACGCTCACGAGTCCATATTGCACCTATATTAAAGTAAACAGCTCCACCCATAATTTCACCAATAGCTCCATCCATGATTTTCTTGAATGACTCTACATAACTTCGCTGATGATGACGAATAGTTCCAGTAATAACCGTAAGGCCTTTAGCTTTTGCTAGTTTTGCAGTTGCCATTACTTTACGATATCCTACTGCATCAACAAACAATGGCTTTTCAATAAAACAATGTTTGTTTTGCTTTACAATATATTCAAAATGTGCAGGACGAAAGAAAGGAGGTGTGCAGTCTATCACAACATCAACACCACTGTCAACTACATGCTTATATGCATCTAATCCAACAAACCTCTTATCCCTAGGAATATCAATATCTCTAGTCTGTTTTAGCTTATCAGCAAGCTCATCCACCTTCTCTTCAAACATATCTCCAAGCGCAACAATTGTTACTCCATTGGCTGAATTCAAAAAATCGAATGCAGCACCCGATCCTCTTCCACCACAACCAATAACTCCTGCACGAAGAGCTTTACCATCATCAGCCATATCAGGCAGTTCGGGTATGTAATATGTTCCACGTTCACGCAAAGCATTGTTATTTGACTTTTGTTTGTCACTGCTACACGATGACAACAATCCAGTAGAGGAAG
>DUVZ01000320.1 GCA_012840785.1 Bacteroidales bacterium | reverse complement strand
ATCCCTCTTTTCTGGATTGGTTTTAACATTGCCGATTACATCCGTGATGGGACGGAGATGCCAGGTATTTTAGCTTTGGGTAGCTCCTTCAGCCCTTCTCTTACAGCTTTGGGCATGGGTAGTTTTGCAAAGAAAGTGGTAATAGGTTTCGAAAATAAGATAAATATAGGCGTCACACTCATACTAAGAATAGCAACAGCAAGAAATATTTGATAGAAGTAGTTGTCAATTAGGTTGTTCGACATTCCTATTTTTGCCAACACAAAAGAGAACTCCCCAATTTGGGCAAGAATAAGTCCCGACCTAAAAGCAATACGAAAAGGATAACCCAATACGGTGCTAACAAAACCAATAACAATGGCTTTCAGAGCAATGAGGATGATGGTGATAGCAATGATAGTAACCCAGTGGCTAGCAAAGAAACTGAGGTCGAGCAAAAGCCCAATTGACACAAAAAAGAAGCTAGCAAAGACATCCCTAAAGGGTGCAATATTGCCAATGGCTTGATAACTGTAGGAAGATTCGGAGATAGCCATCCCTGCCAAGAATGCACCCAAAGCCAATGATATACCTAGCCAAGCCGAGAAGCTAGCAATGGTAAATCCAAATACAATAATAGCAATAAGGAAGAGCTCTTGACTATTGCTAACAGCAATTTTGTGCAACACATATTGAATAACCCACCTAGCCAACACAAAGGTAACACCCAAAAGTGCCACTGTTTTACCTAGCATCAGTAATAGTTCGCTACCAATATTGGTGCTCTCTCCTGATAAGAAGGGCACAAAAAGCATCATGGGGACGATAATTAAATCTTGAAATATCAATATTCCCAAGCTTATTTTGCCATGATGACTCTCCACTTGATCGTTCTCTTGCAATACTTTTAGTATGATGGCAGTGCTGCTCAAAGCTACCAAGAAACCTATAAACACAGCTTGATTGTAGGGAACATGGGTAAAAAAGTGTAGAATGCCAACCACCACCAATATAGTGATGCCCACTTGCATTACGCCCCCAATAATCACAATGTTCTTTATTTTGATGAGCTTCTTTATAGAGAAGTCCATACCTATAATAAATAGCAGCAGAATAACACCAATCTCTGCCAATATATCGATGATAGCAATATCTGAAATCAACCCCAAGGCGTAAGGTCCTGCAATAATTCCTGTGAGCAAAAAGCCAATCACCGATGGCAATTTCAATTTGTTGAATATGAAGATAACCAAACTGGCTAGTCCAAATATGATAACTACTACTTTTAGAAACTCTATTTCGTGCATCTGTCTATTTTTAGGAGTTTGTATGCCGTCAATGCTTCATCTTCAAGATGTAGTGAGAGTAAATCATTTTTAAGCTTCTGGTAAAAGTACTGTTTTTTGTTGGGTTTTTTATTAATGTTGGGGTGTTTTTTATGCAGCGCAACATTATTATTGCATGGGCAACCCTCACGGCCGCCCATTTAAGCATTCATTTATTTTTTTATGTATTCGAGTTATCCTTTTCTGATAGTCAATAGCTTCAATAATCGAATAGGTGTGTAGAAAATAAGTAGGGGCTTTTTGTTGTTGAAACACTTGTTTGTTAATCCTGCTGTTTTCTATCTTTCTTCAGGTCTGTTTCAACTATTTCACCTAGTGTATAAACTATTTGCCAAATGCACAACTCACCATTTTCATCAATTCTCATTCTCACTCCATCTTCAGAGAAGCGTGCCTCTTTACCAAATTTAGTCATCATTGGCTCAAAATGTATATCTTCGACTGCTATAGTCATTGTATCGCGGTCTTTTTTATAACCTACTGCAAGGTCAAGGAATTTATATTCTATCGGAAGGTATGGGTAAACCCCATTGTTATAAATCATTGGGTCGTTGGGATATTTATCAAACACCTCTTCCGTTATTTTATCAGAATCGAACATGATGCGAACATCGTCATTAACCTTAGCTGTATCCAAAAACTTAGTGTAGGTTGTATCTTTTATCTCTCGGTACTCCTGTTTTTTTGTGCCATTTAAGATAGCATCAAAAAAGACCTGTTTGATAACTAGGTAGAGGGTGTTCTCTTTGGTTGGTTTCATAGCTATATATGTTTTAAAGTGTTGTTGCAGCTTTAGTAGGTAAAGAACTATTGAGAAATAATATAAATTTATTGACAGCTCACAAATATAGCAATTTAATTGTTTTAGGATGTTGAGTGAGGAGAAAAATGATTATTTCTTATAACAATGTTGTTTTACAGCGTGTCACGGCTATTTGGTTTTTCTTTAATCATTAAACAGATGCTTTATCCGCTGACTCACAAAACACACAAAAATAAGAAAGGACAGAAAATATAGGTTTTCTGTCCTTTCTATAGCCTATAAACGTTTTGGCTATTTGCAAACACCTATTATTGCAATGTTTTTATTCATGATTATTGGTGTACTTTGTAATAATCTGATTGCGTAGAGCATTGTACATCTGCGTTACTTCGTTCATCTTCTCATTAGAGTAGTTAGTCAAGAACTCCTTGCCCTTTTTCGGGTCTTTCTTTAGCAATTCGATTGCCTGTTGTTCTATTTTGTCTTGATTGTCAAAAAGGTCTTTTTCAAATGGATCTCTCACCTCCCACACATCCTTTATTATATCTTGAAAACGCAGATTTGCTAGGTTGTCAACAAAGTCGATTGCCCATCTAGCCGATTGCTCATCATATTTATTGGGGTCATAAGTCATGTATGTATCTGCAACGCTTGTGTTGCCAGTATAAATAGGAACGTATGGACTAAAGTATGGATTATCTAAATACACCCAATATGCACCACCCACCTCTTTTGGCATCCAATCTCTAAGCTGTAGCACCATTCCGTAGTGTCCTCTATGACGTGCTACTGGTCTGCGGTAGGTTACTTTCAATAGTTTTCGTGTTTCACTATCAGGAAATGGAGTTGCCAGTACACTTTTCTTATATCCACCCTCACCATCGGCTACATGCCAAGCTGGATCGAGCGTCATATCGTAGATAGTGCCTTCGAAAGTTGAACGTTGGAAATCTATTACATCCTTTACCGATAGTTTTTCAACAGGTTCGAAAGAGAAGGGGTAGATTGATAATGGCTCAACTGCCTGAAAGTAGGGCTGAATAGCTTTGTATGGATTCTTTTTATCGTACATTCTGTCTGGCAGCTCATCTTTAAAAGGTGCAAATGTGTGGTGGAAAAGCCAAAACCTGCTTGTTGCATACTCCTCTGGAATAGGGGAGTAAGCCTCTTACCAAATAAATGGTTTACCAGATTCAGGATTGTACCAACCTCTATCGATAGCCTCTTGCATGTAGTTGTCAGATACCAAAAAGTTATCAGAGTTTGGGTCTATCTCCTTTATAATACTCCAGTTGGGTATCATAGTTACATGGCTATCATCCAATCTTTGAGCAGCCCAAATAGCTCCCGGTTTACCACTTTCAGGGTCCCAATCCGATCCAACACCAAATATCTCCAACACCCATATCTCATCAGTGTCTGCTATCACAATGTTTTCACCTTCGGGTCCACTAGATGGAAGAAAACCGTAAGTTGTCATCAAATCACCCACAAAAAGCACAGCATCTTTAGCTTTCCTGTATCGTTGAAGAGCAAAAATCATTGCCTGCTCAATGGTCATTATCTGTTTGCCAGTCTCTAGCGATGTTCTCAACTCTTTGCGCTGGGTTATAGTACTCTCGCCAATCCCTAGCTGGTATTCATTTACATGTGAGTATGCAGAGTGAAAATAACTGTAAGTTTGCTCCACTTGAGGTATGTAGCCAAGAATTTTCCCATGGTTGTTTAGTTCTCTGTCTGCCTCCAATATACCCCAATAAACGGCTGCTATATCTCCCTTTTTGAATAACTGTCCAGGCACTAACCTTATTCTTGAGTCGGGTCCTGTATCGGTGTGCGATATTATTACAGAGCCATCTTTGCTTGCTTTTTTACCCACAGCAATTACGGTGCATGCCCAAGAGGGTGCTGATAGTGCTGTTAGCAGTAATAGGGTAACTGTTAATAGAATTGTCTTTTTCATCTTCATAGTTATGTAATATTTAAAGTGTTAAGCAAATATAGTAAATTAAATTGTTTGTCAAGGCGGAATGTGGGACAGGAATTGTTTTTTCATATATTTGCACTGTTAAATAAAAACACAATCGATTATATATGAAAACAGCATCAACAGTTTTTTGGATTATAGCTCTACTTGCATTTATGTCTTATCTTTTATTGCCACAACTTATTGATAGTTCATCATTTTCTTATTTTAAAACTATAAAGATAGGACTTCTGGTAATTGGTGCAGCTTCTGTTATTATTTCCAATGTGTTTAAATGGAAGCATTGGAATGAAAAAAGACAGAAACCCTAAAGTTCCTGTCCTCTCTATAACGATAACCCGTTAGGAGTTATTTGCAGTATCTATAGCTGTACGCTATAATCAGATTACATCTTTTTCTTTAGCACATAAAACTCAGCCAATTCGCCAGTGTTTACTTCACCATCTTCACCCAACAGGGTAATGTGGTTTTCACCCACCTTGAATTGTTTAATGTCGTCTTCAGCTGCTAGTGTTACAACTTGACCACTTTCGTCCCATGTAAATACACCTTCGTTGGTGTATGTGTGAGCTTTATCACCTTCACCAAGGTAGTTGTAAGTTGCTGTAAAGGTGTTGTCGTCACTCAGTTCTATTACTGTTTCAATTCCTTCGCAGTCTGCACAAGGCATTGTTCCTTCGTAAACACCAGCCCAATCTAAAGAAATTTCTGATGTATGCATATCAACCACTGTTTGGTCATCGGTTGTTGCATCTTTATTCTTGTTACCTTGATTAGTACAATTCAATAGAGTAAAAGCTAATAGTGCCATCAATACTCCATATTTGCTCATTCTGTTCATTTTCATTTTGTTTTTATTTAGTTTGTCTGTTGACTATTTCTAGTTTAGTCTATGTTAACAAACAAATAAAGTTTGTTTTAGTTCACATAAAAGCGATATATGTGTTGTATGAAAAGGTTTGAAGGGTCTGTTTTTTTCTTATTCAATGAATATAGCTACAACATCGAGAATTGTTCGAAGGTTGTTGTTTCACAACTCCACCCCGTTGACTAGCTGTTCTTTTTATGCTAGCTTCACAAACCCACAGCAATATTGCAGTGTAAGGCATTGGCTCTAGTTATTTCAACTCCTTATAAATCAGATCAATGTTGTATTGTAAGAACTTTAAATAAGAATCTACCTCACTCCCTGGTTTTCCAATCTCATCCGAATAGATAGGTTTTTTAGAGATAGCAACGTTTGTCTCTAAAGATACCATCTGCATGGGTCGTTTGTCAACATTTGATTCGATAAATAGCATTGGCACATTGTGCTCCTTTACAAAGCTAATTAGCGCCTTAATCTGCTCTGGCGACCCTGTCTCTTCGGTATCGATAGACCAAATATATGCCTCTTTAAGCCCATACTGGTTGGTCATATACTGAAAAGCATGCTCACTTGTAACTAAGATGCGTCTCTCCTCAGGAATATCTGCTATTTTTTCTTTATACTCTTTATCGATTGCTCGTAGTTTCTCCAAGTAGATGGCTGTTCGCTTTTCATAATTTTCTCTGCGTGATGGGTCTTTTTCAATAAATACATCACGAATGTTTTGTGCCATAATAATACCCACAACAGGATTAACAAACGAGTGAGGATTGATTTCCTCTTTTCTGCCCTCTCTATCGCTCAGATACATTGGTTGCACTCCTTTTGTGAGACTATACAGATTCTCCTCTTTCTGTCCTACAGAGTTGGTCATTCTAAAGAACCATCCACTTTTACCACCTTCGAGGTTCAAACCATTGTAAAACAAGATATCAGCATCGCTTGTTTTTTTCATATCTATAGGTAGTGGCTCATACTCGTGTGGTGCAGCTCCTGTGGGCACAAGATTGTGAATTTCTATATCACTACCACCTATTTCCCGGGCTATGTCCTCAATAATAGTAAATGCTGTAACCACCTTTAGAGGTGTTTGATTATCTGAGTTGCTGTCACTCTTCTTGTTTTGTCCGCATGCTGCCAATAGTACTATTAAGATAGTTGCAACAATGCTATATGTATATATACGTTTCATTTCTTTTTGTTTTGATATGTTTGATAGTGGGTTTGATAGTGGTTTGATTTTTTTGCACTTTGCGTCTTCACCTATCACTTCTAGCTGTTTGTTGGTTGTTTCTTTACTTTTTGCCATAACAATCCCTGTTTGGGCGAGAAGATTAATGCTAGTAAGAATATTGCTGTTGCAGCTAATGCT
>DUVZ01000319.1 GCA_012840785.1 Bacteroidales bacterium | reverse complement strand
CTGTTATGGTGAAAGTGTAGCTAGCATCTTCTTTATCAGATGTTTTCACCCACTCGCGGTGTATAACTTTGGTGCCATTCTCAATGCTCACCAACACCCTACCCTCTGAGCTTCGAGGAATAGTAACAATGGCTTTATCGCCTACTTGATACACAGATTTATCTGTTGTGAAAGCCAGCATGGTCAATCCACTTGGGTCTCTTCTATCGGCTCGCCCTCTTGAAGCTGGCCAATCAACATAAAACATAGTACCTGTAGTGTGTCCGCTATCTGTATCTTTCACTAAAATGAGGTAGCGTCCCCAATCGGGGTAGTCTACTTGGAAGTTTACTTTGCCCTCTCCATTTGTGGTATATAACGTGCCTTGTGCTACCGGACTAACTGCAGTATTATTGATATATGAGCCTAAATCTTCTTCAGAGCTATTCCACCACCAACTCCAGTTGAGTTTATAGACCTTGTAAGACAGATTGCTACGTGACACCTTCTTCCCATTAGGAGTCAGTGATATAACATCGAAAGATATTGGTTTATCTGTTTCAAGAAACTGTCCTTGAGATGCTTTAGGAGCTTTTACTCCTGCATATACTTTATAGGGTGAGTAGTAGATTGTTTGAGCATAAAAACTCATATCGCCTCCTGTTTCATAAACACGCGATAGAATATTACCTCGCAACATACCCGGTGCATTTTCTGCCATGGGCACTTTAGAGTTAATCCCCGCTACGCCTGAAGCATTAAGATTGCCTTCAAACAATGTATGTCTGTTTACACTGAATTGAGAAAGGGGATTATTAAACTCGTACGTTTCATAGTTTTTAAAAGGATGGTCGGTCTTGGAGAGTGACAGATTCACATCAGATTTCATATTTGAAGCTGGTGCACCATGCAGCCACTGTGCATTGAGTGTGCCAGAGAAAACACCTTGACTAGCATCAAATATAGAGTCAGTTTCTAAACGAACTTTCAACCTATTGGGCTTAATAGTCTCTACGCGTAAAGGCTGATAAAAGGAGGTTCCTCCCACATTGATGTACGACTGCCACACACCTGTTTGAGCCGACGGGTCGGTTACTACAGTGAATGTATAAAATCCATTCTCACCTTCTGTTTTCACTTGACGTTGAAAAAACTGACGTTTTGGCGTATATACTTCCAAAACTACGGGGTGATTTTTAGGCAGCTTTTGTTCTTTATCTTCTAAGATAAACGAAACATGAATAGTATCGCCTGGTCGCCACACTCCACGATCTCCATAGATATAACCCTTTATGCCTTTTTGAATCTCTTTACCACTTACATCAAAGTTACTCAACGAGAGAGACAACTCCTCTTTTAGCTCTAAGTAGCCCTTTTCATCACCTTTCTCTGCAGTTACCACAAAAGGTCTTCCTTTTTTATAATCAATATTTACGAAACCATTTTTATCGGTTGATGCACTGCCCATCTCTTGCATTTGATAGTTGTAGAGTGTTACTTTTGCTCCCGACAAGGGATCGGTTGTAAGTATATCGTTCACCACAACTGTTAGTGAGTTATCGTTTCCTGCTTTAGCAATCATACCAATATTGGAGGCTAATACAAATGATTCAACTGTTCTATTCCTATCCATATAATAGGAAGCTTTGCATGGATCATCTTTTTCATTCCAGTTATACTCGCTCCAATCTATAGATTCGTAATAGTAAGGTTGAGTTTCGTCCCACACACCCTCATCCTCCTCTGTAATAAGATCATTCAAAAAACTACGCATACTGTTTCCTTGTGGGATAGCAGGAGTAACACTTCCACATCTATAGAGTGAGTATTCTTGTTGCATACCTAACTGAACCATATAAACAGCACCTGGATCTTGTTCTATTAGAGGTGCTAAATCCAGTGCGAACTGATTCCATCGTGTTAAATCTTTTGTTTTGTCGGAATCTAGTCGAATGCGGACCTTCTTTATCAAGCGTCCAAAACGACGGATCTCTCCTGATGAATTATCAGATAAAGAACCCGACTGTAGGTAATAGAGTATGTTGTCTTCGTATATTTTTATTATTTTTAAATCCACAGCCCACAAATTTACTGCACTAAAGGGCAGTGTAAGCT
>DUVZ01000318.1 GCA_012840785.1 Bacteroidales bacterium | reverse complement strand
TTTTCAGCACAGGATGCTCAAAATTGGGAGCTATTTCAGCCAAAGGCTTCAACACAAAGTCGCGTTGCTGCATATGCGGATGCGGCACCACCAGCGTAGGGTCATTATCAATCACCTCATGGTCATACAGCAGTATATCTATATCTATTATTCTATCGCTATATCCATTTTGGTCTGATTTAGTGGTGCGTCCCATCTCCCTCTCTATCCATTGAGTTTTACTAAGCAAGTCGCTAGGCAACAACTCAGTACACACCCCTACCACACCGTTCAAAAACAGGTTATCCGATTCAAAACCAAAAGGCTCCGAACTATAAAAAGCAGACTGAGAAAAAATAGTCCCAATCTGCTTTTCTATACATTTTATAGCCCTCTCCATATTCTCCTCTCTATTGCCCAAATTAGTTCCAAGGGCTAAATAGATTGGAGTGAAGAGACAGTTTTGCTTCTTATCCATACAATTTTTCTTCCGAAAACTTATATTATTAGCATTGCATCACCATAAGCACCAAAGCGATACTTCTCTTTTATTGCCACCTGGTATGCATTCATTATTTTTTCGTAACCACCAAACGCACAAGTCATCATCAACAATGTAGAGTATGGCATATTAAAATTAGTAACCATCGAGTCAGCAAACAAAAACTCATGCGGAGGGAAAATAAACATATTAGTCCATCCATCCCTTGGTTTCAGATGCCCATCTGTGCTCACCACAGTTTCCACAGCACGCATAGTGGCAGTACCCACCACACATATCTTCGAGCCCCTATCCTTTGCCTTATTGGCATTGTCGCAAAACTCTTGCGTAATCACTATCTCCTCAGAGTCGATTTTATGCTTCGTCAAATCCTCCACATCGATATCTCTGTATGCACCCAGTCCGTTATGAATAGTCAAGAAATCAAAATCAACCCCCTTAATCTTCATACGCTTCATTAGCTCACGGCTAAAGTGCAAACCAGCAGCAGGAGCCACCACAGCACCCTCGTTTCTTGCAAATATATTCTGATATCTCTCCAAGTCTTCAGGCTCTGCCATTCTGTCCAAGTAGTCGGGTATTGGCGTGCTACCAATTAAGTGCAACAGACGTTTAAACTCTTCGTAAGGTCCATCGTACAAAAACCTTAGCGTACGTCCTCTCGACGTAGTATTGTCTATCACCTCTGCTACCAACTCCTCGTTTTCACCAAAAAATAGTTTATTACCAATTCTAATCTTTCGTGCAGGATTTACCAATACGTCCCACAAATGTTGCGACGGATTCAACTCCCTAAGAAGAAACACCTCGATATCTGCATTTGTCTTCTCTTTGTGTCCAAACAAACGAGCAGGAAACACACGCGAATCATTAAAGATGAAAAAATCATTTTCATCATAATATTCCAAAATGTCTTTAAATTGTTTGTGTTCAATCTTATCAGAATCCTTATGAACAACCATTAATCTAGATTCATCCCTATACTTCATAGGATGTTTTGCCAAAAGCTCTTCTGGCAATTCAAATTTAAACTGAGATAATTTCATATATTGTATATTGTTTTTTTTAAAATAACTAGATGTTTTTATCAAAAAAATCATCCAATTCTTCCACTTTCAAACACTTCTCTAGTGTTGCATCACCCACCCGCGTTCTCACAAGCGATGTAAGATGACCACCCGATTGCAAGCTCTTGCCAATATCCCTTGCCAATGCCCTTATGTAAGTACCTTTGCTACATACAACCGAAACCGTAATATAAGGCAAGTCAAATTTCTCAAGTGCTATGCTATCTATAACCAATAATTTGGGTTTTAGTTCAAACTCAACATCTTTTCTAGCCAAATCGTAAGCCCTCTTACCATTTACCTTACAAGCCGAAAAGTTGGGCGGAATTTGCCATATCTCGCCCACAAACTCTTTCAGTGCTTCTTGCACCATCTCCTCTGTTATATGCTCTGTTGGATATTCAGCATCAATCTCCGTTTCCAAATCAAACGATGGTGTAGTTGCCCCCAGCTTTATAGTAGCCGTATACTCCTTCACACCAGCCTGCAAACGCTCTATCTGCTTTGTCATCCTACCCGTGCAAATAACCATCACCCCCGTTGCCAAAGGATCTAGCGTGCCAGCATGCCCCACCTTTAGCTTCTTAAGCTTTAGTTTCTCACGCAGTTTTCCTCGCACCACCTTCACCAATCGAAACGATGTCCAATTCAAAGGTTTATCGATATATAATATTTCGCCTTTTATAAAATCCATTACAACATATCACTTAAATCAACACCACTAAAAATAAGTGCTAGTAATATGCCACCAACAACTATTCTATAATAACCAAAAGCCTTAAAACCATGACGTGTGAGGAAACCAATAAAGAACTTAATAGCCCCCATTGCCACAATAAATGCTATCACATTTCCAATAAGCAAAGTGGTTAGGTTTTCCTGTATCATAGCCTGTCCAGCAGGATCAAGCAGCAGTTTCACCAATTTGTATCCACCCGCTGCAGCCATAGTAGGCACAGCCAAGAAAAAAGAAAACTCTGCTGCATTCTTACGGGTCAATCTGGTGGACATACCACCCACAATTGTTGCCATCGAACGCGACACACCAGGCACCATAGCAATACATTGCCAAAACCCAATTTTCAATGCACGTTTCCACCCCATATCCTGATTTACAGTAGTTCTGCTAAACCATTTGTCAACAAACAGCATAAACACACCACCCACAACCAACATTATTGCCACTACCAAAACACTCTCTAGCAGTGCGTCAATATAATCGATAAAGAGCAACCCAATAATGGCAGCAGGTAATAAAGCTATCAATAGTTTATAGTAAAAGTCCCACGTTTGGAAAAACCGTTTCCAATAAAGCACAATTACCGAAAGAATGGCACCAAACTGAATGTTCACCGTAAAAGCCTTTACAAACTCCGTACTCTCTACCCCCAAAAGGGCTTGCGCTATTATCATATGTCCGGTTGACGAAACAGGCAAAAACTCGGTAAGCCCTTCAACAATGGATATAATAATTGTTTCAAATAAATTCATTTAATAATAAAATAAAAGATGGAATATAAAATAGAAAATATATGCACACTTGTGCACATATACCAATTAACGACAACCCCTACATCAAGCACCTTTGCCCTGTCTCTGCTCTTTATCAGGAAACAAAATACCCACAATCATTAGCAAAAAGCCAATAAAGAGAACCATTGGAGCAGTTTTTATTCTACGGGCACTAAAAATATCAGGTTCAAACCCACCCTCAACAGTAGTACCAGGACCCGTCATCAACAGAAACCCTACAATAATTATAAGCACCGAAACCCCAATAATAATAAAATTAACCTTGCTCAACGCAAAATTCCTTTTCATCTCATTAGGTTCTCTATTCGTTTGTTTTTTAGCAGCCATTTTCAAAGCGTAGTTTTCGTTTATGTATATTTAAATATAGTACAAATGATTAGTCTTCATTCGTAAATAATGATTCACAGCAAATATAGTAGACACATACGTTATAGCCACACCCAGCACAATTACCGACACAAACACATATATCAAATCGTTTGTTTGCAACACAATGCGTATATCAGCATACTGTATGCTCAAATAGTATAGCAGCCCCACAATAGCCACATTGGCTAGCAAAGCAGCAATCACCCCATCCACAATATTTCTAAGTATAAAAGGCTTTCTTATAAAGCCATTAGTAGCACCCACCAGTCGCATCGTATTTATAATAAAACGCTTCGAGTAGATACTCAATCGTATAGTGTTTCGTATCAGCGTAAACGATATAAACAACAACACCAGCGACAGTGCCAACAATATGGTACTTATCTTCGTCAAATTATCGTTTACCAAATCTAGCGCCTCTTGCCTATACAGCAAATCGTCCACATTGGTTTGAGCCTTTATCTGCTCCGACACATACACCAAACTATCCGAGTTGGCATAGTTCGAGTGCAAATATATCTCAATACAGTCTGTAGCCGGATTATACCCCAACAACTCCTCCGGGTCTTCACCCAAATCCTGTATCAACTGCTCCTTTGCCTCCTCCTTACTAATAAATAGCGACGATTTCACAAACGGCATTCCATCCAAGCTCTTTCTCAAACTAGAAATTTCAGCATCACTCACATTCTCGCTTAGCATCACACTAAAACTCATATTCTCTTTCATATAAGACGATATACCCTTACCCATAAAAAAGGTAAGAACAGTAAGCCCCATTAGCAACAACACCAAAGTAACACTCACAATAGATGTTATTTTGGCGTTTACAATGGTCAATCTGCTTATTTTGTGCTTTTTAGCCATTCAAATAGAGGTGTAAAAAGGATTATTTTACGCTAAACGCAATTTTTTTCGAAATTTAATCTGCAAAGTAACAAAAATAAAGTACAAAAGCACAATTATTTACTCATAAAATAGATCTGTCTCATATTTTTCAATCATCAGCTCTATAAAACGCTTTATTTCAGCCTTAGCCTTCCCATTACGTATAGCCTT
>DUVZ01000317.1 GCA_012840785.1 Bacteroidales bacterium | reverse complement strand
CTTCGGGGCGATGCCAATTTCAAGCTCAAAGAGATGTGTGGCCGCGGTGATGTTATTGCTGAGGTAGTGGCTGTTGTGCGAAAGGGTAGGAAGGTGAAAAAGGTTTCACCTACTTGGAACTTCTATCGCTATTTTTGGCCTAAGACACCACAAATTCGCAAAGTGTTGTTGCATCTATTTTAATATCATCTAATTATTATTGGCACGGATAGATTTCCACGCTAGTTAAGGGGATGATGCAAGCAGTAGAATTACACCATTAAACGGACAGGCAACAACCTGTCCTTGCCAATTAACTATTAGTAATTTACTTGCCGATACAAAAATGCGCAAAAATATTCCCCAATATTTCATCTGTAGAGATATGCCCAGATATTTCGCCAAGGTGGAACATGCACTCTCTAATGTCTTGTGCTAAGAAGTCGTGTGATATTTCCGCTTCCAGTCCTTCCTTTACACGCTCTATAGCAGTGTGTGCTTTCACCAAGGCTTGGTAGTGGCGCATATTGGTAACAATTACATCGGCTTCTCCAATGGAGGGCACATGAGCCGCTTTTACCAACAAATCTTGCAGGGTGTGAATATTGTCTTGATTTTTTGCAGAAATGAATAGCCTTTCTGTATCTAACTCTTCTAAGAGGGTCTGTTTTTTCTCCAATTCCTCTTTCGATAATAAGTCGGCTTTGTTAAAAAGAAGAAGCGAGTGCTTGTCTCCAAATTTTGGAACAACAGCTTTTGCTAGCTCTTCAATTTTAGAGTCGTGAGTGGTGAGGTCTATAACCCATAGAATGATGGATGCCTGTTCAATTTTTTGGTAAGTGCGTTCTATCCCCATCTTCTCTATCTCGTCGGAAGTGCTGCGAATACCTGCCGTATCGATAAATCGGAACGAGATGCCCTCTATGTTAACAACATCTTCAATCACATCGCGGGTAGTACCATGAATGTCAGAAACAATGGCTTTTTCTTCTTCCAGTAGTAGATTGAGTAGGGTAGATTTTCCAGCATTAGTTTCACCAATGATAGCCACTGGTATACCATTTTTGATAACATTGCCCAAACTAAACGATTTTGCTAGTTTGTCTATTTCCCTCTCCACTTCGTTGGTTAGCTCCATCAGCGTGTCGCGATTGGCAAACTCTACATCCTCTTCAGAGAAGTCGAGCTCTAGCTCAATAAGTGATACAAACTGAAGCAGTGTGTCGCGTAGCTTCGCTATTTTGTTTGTAAAACCACCACGCATCTGATTGAGCGATACTTTGTGGGATGAGGCAGATGTTGCCGCTATTAGGTCGGCTACAGCTTCCGCTTGCGATAGATCGAACTTTCCATTAGCAAATGCGCGTCGTGTATATTCGCCTGCTTCTGCCATTCGAGCTCCTGCATTTATCAATACCTCCATCAGTTTTTGCTGTATGTATATAGAGCCGTGACAAGCAATCTCAACACTCTCTTCGCCTGTGAAGGAGTGCGGTGCATGAAATACCGTCACCAAAACTTCGTCTAATACGGCTTGGTTGTCCATAATTTTTCCGAAGTGTACGGTGTAGGGTTTTTGATTGATGAGTTTTTTATTAATGGGCGACTGAAAGATGTTATCTACAAGAGCAATGCTTCCTGTGCCCGAAAGCCTTACCACTGCAATGGCTCCCATGCCAGGAGCCGTTGAGATGGCACATATTATATCGTTGTAGTTTAGGTTGTCTCCTATATTCATATTTTGGATGTCTAGTATGTCTTGATTCTGTTTTTAATATCTAAAACTACTGCCTCCTAAAAACTCTCGAAGGAGTGATGTTGGTGGTAGTTCTCTGTCTGTAATATAATTAAAATAGGATAGAAACTTCAATAGCCTGTAAGCTTCGGCATATTCTGGAGCTTTGCGCGGCACCTGTCGCAAAATAGGTTCAACATGCCTGCGGATAGAGCCTAGCTCATAAATCATTGCCGAGTTGAACATCACATCTGCATTTTCTTGATAAGGAAATATCCATTTATCTTCTCCTTGGCGTACTTTTTCCCAACGCGATATAGTGTCTACAGCCGAGTAATTTCTATAGTTAAAATCGCGAGTCATACGGCGCAAGAGTCTATTGTCAGAGGCAGGAATCCAGTTGTGGTTGTCAAGCGAAATAGTTGTAAGTGCCGACACATATACCATAAACTTCATCCTTTCAGGAATGCGTGATGTTAGTTTAGGATTTAGCGCATGGATACCTTCTATAATAAGAATATCGTTTTCGTCTATTTTTAATTTGTTATTATTGTATTCACGCATACCAGTACCAAAATTGTACATGGGCATATTTACCTCTTTACCACTCATTAGATCCATCATGTCTTGTTCAAGCTGTGGAAGGTCTAAAGCATAGAGCGATTCGTAGTCGTAGTCTCCTGTTTCGTCTTTGGGTGTATCCTCTCGGTTCACAAAGTAGTCGTCGAGCGATATCCCTACTGGTTTCAGCATATTCACCATTAGTTGCACTTCTAGTCGTTTTCTAAAAGTGGTTTTACCCGATGATGAGGGTCCAGATATCAATATAATACGCACACCAGATTTGTGTCTTGTTGAAATCTCTTTAGCAATCTCTCCAATCTGTTTAGCTTGATAAGCTTCTGCAACTTGTATAACATTTGAAATACGATTCTCTTGTTTGGCTTTGTTCAAATCCCCCACATTGTCAAGTTCTATCATATTTAGAAAGTGAAGTTGATCACGGTAACTATTTAATAATTTGTCTTGTCTCACAAAATCTTCTAGCCTATCGGGAGTTGTTCTATTGGGTATTTGCAAAAGAAAACCACCATTGTATCTCATTATATCAAAAATGGTGATGTATCCTGTTGAGGGAGTGAGCGAGCCGTAGAAGTAATTGATGTAACCATCTAGCTCGAAATAGCGTGAATACATAAAGTTGGAAGTTTCAAGCAGAAGTGCTTTGTCCTCCATACCCTTTTCTCTGAAAAGCTTTACCACCTCATCTGTCTCTTT
>DUVZ01000030.1 GCA_012840785.1 Bacteroidales bacterium | reverse complement strand
GTTGAAATGATACGTGCAGCAATGGGTGGCGATTCATTCCGTTGGCCTTCAGGTTGCTATGTAAACACTGGCGACTACAACCACATTATGATGGCTATGGAAACATCAATCACTAAAGATGGTGTAACATATGCTCCAGTAAAAGGAACAGAAGGAGAGGTACAAGAGCTAACAGATAGCTACAACCACTTGGTAAAACTTCGCGACGAGGTTATCGAAATGGGTATCATCCCAGCTGTTGACCAATGGCACACTGTTAATGAGAACTTGAAATAGTCTAATCAGTAGATTAAAGTAAATATAAAAATGAAAAAGGATGTCCTAAATTGGGCATCTTTTTTTTGCTAACAATAATCCACTTGCTTTTAAAATGAAGTTATCACCGACAACAACAATGAGAATGGTCTAATTAGATACTTCCTCTCATACGACATCATATCCGTGTATGAAATGTATGAAAACTCTCTTTGATTAAATAGGTTTTGGGCTGACAATCTGAAACTCCATTTTGAAGAGAATCTATAGTTTAGATCTGCATCCATCAAGAGCGTGTTTTTATTCCCACTCTCCAAGGTGTTGTAATAGTTGTTTCCTGTAACTACCACATTCAACTTTTCTATTGGGATAAAAGTTAGTGATAACTTTTGGTGTATATTGTCTGATGATTGTTTCTCTTTTCCTTCCAGCTGATAGTTATTGTTTGAGTAGGAGATTGTGTAATCAATGTCTAAGGAATTCAGTGGAGAGGAATAAACATTAAGAGACACTTGTTTCATAGAAGAGGTAGAATATTGCTGACTGTCATTCTGCATAAAGTAAGAGTCGGAATGAGAATAAAGTCCCCTTAACGATGCTCCACCATTAATTGCTCCAATCATATAGCTTATACTCCCCACCACATTCTCTGTTTTAGTAGAGTATGGGTTGTGTGTAAGCCCCATAATAATATATTCGTTTTTGAAATCTTGTGTGGACATCAAATCTCCTTTCCACCAAAAGCGATTGTAACTGCCATTCCAAAACAGTCCGTCAATAATCTTTTTATAACGTATCAACACACCCACATTTGCCATTTCAGCGTTGTTGAAGTTGGTAGTTCCTGTTTGTATGAAAGGATAAGACGACAGCATGGGCGATGTATAGAACCTACTGTTGCTCTCGGGTTGTTTTTTCCATCCTCCATTTACTGATATTGTGTATTTTTTATTGATAGCCCACCTTGCAGATACTGTTGGAGATATAAGCCACTTGTTTTTTAAATAAGGTTTGTCATTCAGTTTATCGGTATAGTCATAACGATTATAGCTTACAGGCAGGCCAAGGGTTGTTCTAAAAGCTCCCCAATTAATAGACATCGAGGGTTTTACATAGAGCATTGTCTTTCGGTAATCAAAGTTATTATCGAATGGCTCAATCGCATCTATATTTTGTATACCCGTAAGCGTGCTTTCTAACAGTTTACGTGAGTATGAGAAGCCCTCTTCTAATGAAAGTGTGGCTCTGCCAAGCACAAAAGATTGTGTAGCGGATGTGTTAGAATTGAAAACAGAAGTTTCTATCTCCTCATTTATCAAGGCGTTGTCTCTACGTATGTTCAAAGTTTGTGGTCGTCGGCTCCAATTATTTACCGATTTTAACCCAATAACCTTTTTGCCCATTCTGAACATCATATCCAAATTATTGCCTATAGTTAGGTAGTCAATATCGCTTCTCTCCTGGTTTGGATAAGTCCCTACAATTGATATGTCATTCTCTTTCTGCTCAATGGTAGAAGACAGCACATTGTTGAAATACATTTTAGCAGTATTAGCTTCCAAACGAATGGTAGGTGAGATGTCCCACTTTTTAAGCTTTCCTTTCTCTTGTGTCGAAATATTCAATGTTTCTCCGTTAGCAAGGAAATAGTTTTTCTCCTCCCACATTTCGTTATCAAAGATACTGCTGCTCATTTCTAATTGAGGTGTTAGTATAAACGATTTGCTCAGCAAAGCCTGATTATTCAAACTAAGCATGTGAGATTTATTAAACAGTGTTTTTCGTTCTTCCAGAAAAGGATTTCTTGAACTTCGTTGAGAAACAATTTCGTTTGCCACCTCTTCCATTCCACCCGATAGGTTGAAAGCCGACCCTCCAATAGCAGCAACATTGTGTCCCGTATTGTTTCCTTTGTAGGTGTTCAGCATTTTTACTTTCTGGGCAAATCGCATGGCATTCACATCACCACTCCACTCACTGGGGATTCCACCACCCAAATTCAGCAAGCCTACCCATCTATTTTTGGCCTTTTCTTTCAAGGTTATATTCAAGGCAGTATTGTCGGAGAAGAGTAAATCTTCAAACAATTTTATAGATTGATGGTTTTCAATCACCTCCACGCTCCCCACATCATCGTGACTAATACTGTTTACAGCAACAGGATATTTAGCCCCCATAATATTGGAGCCCTCAATATAAAAGTTGCTCAAATCTTTTCCTTGAAACTTTATTTTAC
>DUVZ01000316.1 GCA_012840785.1 Bacteroidales bacterium | reverse complement strand
AGGCAGGTGTGAAAATCTCAATAATGAAAAGTAGAATTGCAAGAATTACCCATAAATGCCAAAATTCGAAATCCATCATTTTGCTGTTTTATTTAAAGGTTATATTTACTCTTTGTAATTACATAAAAACACTAGCATTGACCAATACCAATCTGATAATCCCTTATAAATGTTCAATATCAAATCTTATAGTATAATAATATAGACTTTTAAGACAGAGAGTTGCCTCACTGAATAAAAGAAAAACTTTTAATTTCAAGAACTTCTCTATCTTGAAGCCTCACAACAGGATAGTCGAATATCTCTTGATATTTATCTCCTTCGAAAGTATGCATCGGCACAATATGTTTCGGCTTAATAGCCTCTACCATCCTTTTTAATGTATGCATGTCGGCGTGTCCGCTGGTATGAATTTGTTCTAGGGTAAAGTTACGATTTTTTAAGTAATTAATAAAATCAAAATTGCTCTTATTTTGCATATAACCCTCCCACATTGAATATACTAGCACACCCTTGTCAACTGTAATCTTTTCTACATCGGCTTTCATGCCAGGGCGAACAATAACTACATAGTTTGATGGATTGGCTGAAATGGTCTCTTTGGTAACTTTGTGGGTTGCAAACTTATCTGCTAAATGTCCGTTACCCTCTTCGTAGAGACGGGTTGTGAGTGCATGAGGATACATCACTTCTATTTGCTTGAAATGATTGAGGGGTGTGGGCAATAAGGCATATTTTGAGAGTGTGTCGAGCACATTGGCTGTATAAACATCCACTACAAAAGTTTTTTTGGCTTGCAAGCAGGCTTTATAGATAGTAACAAGTCGGTCGATGTTTTGACTTGATGTCATCACGAAGTGGATATCGTCGCTCTTTTTGAAGAGATTGACAAAATCTTGCTCCAGCTTCTCTTCTGTTTTAAACACTTCACTATCATCGCCAATGGTAGAGCCTTCCAATAGTAGGTAATCTAGATGCTTTGGAGCGTTGTGAGTGAACCATTCAAACGCTTTTGCTTTGCGACCGTGAGCTCTAAAATCGCCTGAGTAGAAGATACTTTTGCCGTTTGCTTCTATCAGAAATGAGTAGGCATCAAAAGCTGAGTGGTCGTTGCAGTAGGGCGTGATGGTGATATCGCCAATATTGAAAGGTTTGGATGATTTGAAATAGGTGTGGTTTTGGATATTTACATTCTTGTGATTGAAGGTGTTGCCTAGTTTGATGATATCGTGGGTTGCTTCGCCTAGATAGTAGTGAATATCGGGGTGTACTAGTGGAAGCAGCCCAATATGGTCTTGATGAGCATGCGATATAATGATGCCATCTATCAATATATCGGCATCGGGATAAAGACCTTCGATATCGTGCAAAATGCCTACTTTTATTAGTTCTTGCTGCGTATAGTTTCTGTAGGGATAGAAGTTGAATTGACTGCCATTTTTATCAACTAAGGGCATGCCAAAATCGATAAGAATTCGTGTGTTTTTTGTGCAAACTTCTACGCAAGAGCCGCCTATCTCTTGTGTTCCTCGATGAATAATAAATTTCATATAGCTGTTTGTTTAATGGTTGTATTAGTAGTGACGCACTAAATATAGCACACAACAATGCCAAAATATGGCGGAGTGGATAAAAAGATGATGTGATTGTATTCTAATAAACTTTCGCGGAATTGATAACAGTTACATTGTTAAGAAACAATTTACCCAGTATCGGTAATGACACTGGGTTGTGAATATATCTGAAATTTTGATACGTAGTGATGAAAATTAAGAGTAGGGTTGAATAAAACAACTTACTCTATTCAATGTTAAAACACCTTATTCTTAGGCTTAGTCGCCACAAAATCTTTTAAATAGAAGGGTTCGAAATAGGCTACATCTTCAAACTCACCTGCTTTGTAGGCAGCTAAACTCAAGCTTGCCATTCCTGATGCCAATGGATGAATATTGGGAAGAAAAATGGCATTAGGATGAGTGATGATATCTTTGCACTTGAAAGCTCCATCGCCAAAAAAAGCCACTTTGTGCTCTTCTAATAAATTGAGGAAACTATCTTCGTCAATTATTTTGGCTGTTGTGGGCTCTATAATATTAAGTGCGTTATCGAAGACAGAGGTGTAAACTTCCATTCGGCGGGCATCAATCATAGGACATAGCAAAAAATCATTATCTACCTCACTATTAGCAATCGATGCTAATAACTTGAGGGTAGGAATAGCTATCAGCTTTGCGTCCAAACCATAAGCCAAACCTTTTGCTTCAGACACTCCGATGCGAAGACCAGTATATGAGCCTGGACCACTGCTCACAGATATAGCGCGCACCTTGAGGTTGTGTTGACGGGCATGCTGTATTGCCTCTTCGGTAAAAACTCCCAACAGCTTTGCATGCGATTGTTCGACATGGCTCTCTTTGTTGAAAACCACCTCTCCATTAGAGGAGAGCGAGCATGAACAAACCTTTGTGGCAGTTTCGATATGTAGAATATTGATAGTTGATTTCATTATTTTCTGCAATTAAAAAATAAATATAGTAATTCTATTTGACAATAGAGATGGTCTGTGCAATATTTCTCTTCTTTTGGTAGAAAAATTATTTATATGCTAAATGGCTCAATGCTATTTTTTATACATCAAGAAGCATCAACAAAAAAGCTGCATCAAGTAAATGATGCAGCTCTGTATTTTTTAGGATTGATAAATATTAGTATCTATCACTACCATAGCGATTGCCACCGCCTCTGTTGTAACCACCACCACCACGTGGGCGCTCTGTGCGTGGACGAGCTACAGAAACTGCTAGAGTGCGACCATCAAATTCAGCTCCGTTAAGTTCTTCAATAGCACGTTGACCTTCTGAATCATCATCCATCTCTACGAAACCAAAGCCTTTAGAACGGCCTGTTTCTCTGTCTGTAATAATTTTAGCTGAAGATACTGTTCCGTACTCTTCAAATAGTTCTCTTAAATCAGCTTCGCTAACTTGATAGCTTAAGCTGGCAACAAAAATGTTCATGTAAAAAAATAATTAATTAAAAATAAATTGAATTGTGCATCAATTTGCGACAGAAAGGAGATAAGAGCTTAACAATGAAGTGAAGACTAAAACCTATACTGGTTTAAACTTATGCATCACAAAGATATTAATAATTTTATACGAACAAAATAATTTTTGATACTATTTGTATTTATTCACATATTCACTTCTCAAAAACTATTGTGTGCTGCCATTATATATTTATGCAAGTACGCAGCTACAAATCGCTCCAACATACAAAGTATAATACTGTTATGAGAGAGTAAATAAAGTACTCATTATCTATAATTAATGTTTGAAATTGAGCATATATCTTTTTTTTACACTTTCGCAAAGCTCGGTCTTAATAAAGTTATGAATGAGTGATTTTTATTGTATTTTTGTAACTTATTAATAAGTCTAAGTTGAAATAAATTTATAGAACTACACAAATATGAAATCAAAACTTTTTATTTTATCAATTCTTGTGGTAACATTGCAGGCAGTATTTGCTCAAAGCACAGTGATTAACCCATTACCACAAACGATATCAACAGCAGCTGACAATATTGCTAAGCCTAAAGATGTGAGGATAGTAGGTAAATCAGATGCTGATATTGTTGCAGTAAACCTTTTGCAATCTCTTTTCAGCGAAAGCAACAACAATAAGGAGTACACCATATACATAGGTGAAAAATCGGATCGGGCTGTAAGAAAATTTAGAAAACATATCCCCAACAAGGCAGAGGGTTATTATCTTTCGATAGAAAAGGATAAAATTGTAATTGCTGGACACGATGAAAGAGGCACTTACTATGGTGTGCAAACATTGAAACAAATAATGGAAGACGAAATGTTGCCCATTGTTACAATTAAAGACTACCCCGACATTGTTGCACGCGGTGTGGTGGAGGGGTTTTATGGCACTCCATGGACTTTTGACGACAGAGT
>DUVZ01000315.1 GCA_012840785.1 Bacteroidales bacterium | reverse complement strand
TCCAGTGCTCCTATTTACCATATACGATGCATCGATACTATAGATAGGTATTTTGTCTCGTACTATACGAAACTCTGTGAGACCTTTTACGCCTTTGCGCAACACTTTCACTCTTGCTATTGTACCTTTTTTTCCTTTCAGCTTAGAGATTACATCTCTATTCGACATTTTCTGACCAGCAATTAAAGTATCATTTACATAGATTATTTTATCGCCAGGCATTAGACCAACTTTCTGAGATGGTCCTCCTGATATCACTTCCATTACATATACTGTATCTGTTAGCATATTGAAGGAGATGCCTATACCATCGAAGTTGCCTTGCAATGGTTCGTTCATCTCCTTTACCTCTTCTTTGTTTAGATAAGAAGAGTGGGGGTCAAGCTCTCTGAGCATGCTGCGAATGGCCGATTCTGTAATCTCTTCTGTATTTACATCGTCAACATATAGGTCGTTTATCAATCGAATTGTACGATCTAATTTAATTGCATCAGGACCCAATCTTAATTGAGATTGTGCTGAAAAGAAAACAGAGAGTAATAGTATGGTTGAGAGTAATCGATTTTGCATCTGTGTAATATTAAAATTATGAGAAAACTGAAGAGATTAAATAGACTTACTTTGTGTAAAGTCAATCAATCTTTAAGCCTGTGGGTATAAATTCACTCACATCGTGGCCGTATTGCATCAATTCGCGAACAACTGTTGAACTAATATGTGAGAGCGAGGGTTCGGTAAACAGCACAAAAGTTTCTATATTAGAAATAATTCTGTTCATATCTGCAATTGATTTTTCGTATTCAAAATCAATTACAGATCTCACACCTCTTAGTATGTAGTTTGCACCCACTTTAGTCGCGAAGTCAACAGTGAGTGTGTTATAGCTTTCAACACTTACACGGTGATTATCCAAGTAGAGTTCGCTTATCATTTCAATACGTTTTTCTAAAGAGAAAAACGATTTCTTAGAATCATTAACTCCAATTGCAATCACTATATCATCCATTAGTGTTAATCCTCTTTTTACCAAAGATTCGTGTCCTTTAGTAAAGGGGTCAAACGTTCCTGGAAATAGAGCAATACGTTTCGTGTGCTGTTTATTCTCTTTGTTGTGATTGCTGATTGGCATATGTTGTATAATGTTTATTTGCTAAATTAGCCTATGGTAATCCTACTGGCTTTTCTTAATTAGTTTTACGAGTCTTGATCAAGTAACACTAAATTGTCTATAATAAAGTTTTGGCGTTCCATAGTGTTTTTACCCATATAGAATTCCAATAGGTCTTTTATTAAATCTTCCTTGCGCATTGTTACTTTATCTAAGCGCATATCTTCACCAATAAAGTTTGCAAACTCATCTGGTGAAATTTCACCCAGCCCTTTAAATCGAGTAATTTCTGGATTTGGTCCAAGTTCCTTTATTGCTGCTGTACGCTCTTCATCGGTGTAGCAATAAATTGTTTTTTTCTTGTTTCTTACCCTAAAGAGTGGTGTTTGAAGAATGAACACATGGTTCTTCTTGATAAGGTCGGGAAAGAATTGCAAAAAGAAAGTCAGCAATAGTAGACGAATGTGCATACCATCTGTGTCTGCGTCAGTTGCTATAATAATTTTGTTGTAACGTAATCCATCCATTCCATCTTCAATATTGAGGGCTGCTTGTAAAAGATTGAACTCTTCGTTTTCGTAAACAACCTTTTTAGTCAATCCAAAACAGTTCAGAGGTTTACCTCGTAAGCTAAAAACAGCTTGTAAGTTTGGGTCTCTGCTCTTCGTGATGGAACCACTAGCCGAATCTCCCTCAGTAATAAATATTGATGTCTCTGCTAGATTGTCACCTTTGCTATCGTTGTAGTGAATGCGACAATCGCGAAGTTTTTTGTTGTGAAGATTAGCTTTTTTCGCTCTTTCACGTGCAAGCTTGGTAATGCCTGCAATAGCTTTTCTCTCTTTTTCAGAGTTCAATATTTTCTTTTGCAGTATATCTACTGTTTGAGGTGTTTTGTGTAGATAGTTGTCAAGTTCGCGTTTAAGAAAGTCTCCAATAAACTTATTAATAGTTACTCCATCAGGAGATATTTCTCTAGATCCTAACTTAGTTTTAGTTTGAGACTCAAATACTGGCTCTTCAACTTTTATACTTATTGCAGCTACCATGCCACTACGGATATCAGAAAACTCGAAGTTCCTGTTGTAAAACTCTCTTATCACACGAGCTGTGGCTTCTCTAAACGCAGTTAAGTGTGTTCCACCTTGTGTTGTGTGCTGTCCGTTAACAAATGAGTAGTACTCCTCGCCATATTGATTGGTGTGAGTAATAGCCACTTCTATATCTTCACCATGAAGATGAATAATAGGATAGAGAATTTCGTCAGTTAAATTTTCTTCTAATAAGTCTACCAATCCGTTTTTTGAAAAGAATTTCTTTCCGTTGAATGAAATTGTTAATCCTGTATTTAAGAAGACATAGTTTTTAAGTAGAGGTTCGATGTGCTCCTCTCTGTATTGGTATTCACCAAATATTGTTTCGTCGGGAACAAACTCTACTAAAGTACCATTATTTTCAGTTGACTCTTCAAGTTCTGATTCACTAATAGTATTCCCTTGTTGGAATGTAACAAACTTTGTCTTTTTTTCTCTGTAACTCTCTATCAGAAATTTAGATGATAGGGCATTAACTGCCTTTATACCAACACCATTTAATCCAACGGATTTTTTAAAAGCTTTTGAATCATACTTTGCACCTGTATTCATCTTAGATGCTACATCTTTCACTTTTCCTAATGGAACTCCGCGTCCGAAGTCGCGTACAGCAACTGTTTTGTCTTCAATTTTAACATCGATTGTTTTTCCATACCCCATCATATGCTCGTCGATCGAGTTGTCTAGTACTTCCTTCAAAAGCACATATATACCATCGTCTGAAGTAGTTCCATCGCCCAACTTCCCGATATACATACCAGGACGACGACGGATGTGTTCTTTCCAATCTAACGTTACAATGTTTTCTTCTTGGTAGTTTCCTTTTTGAGGTTCTAATGCTTTGTTATCTATTTCGTTCACGATATATTCCTACACCTTTCGTTATTAGTTAATTTACTATGAGCATACTACAACTCTTTTATGTATGCTCTTCTTTTTTTGTGTTGTTTGGCATCCAATCCATCCCACATTGACTGAACCCGGTTATTTAATTCTAGCTCAGGGTTGCTTTCGGCTACTTCATAGCCAAGTCTATTAGCAGAGAGGGCAAACTCTCTAAACATGAGCGAATTTACACCTTTTCCTTGATACTCAGGGTCAACACCTATTAATAATAGATCTAATACTTTATTGTTGTCACTTTTTATAGCTCGATAGAGATGATACCATCCAGTTGGCAAAAACTTACCATTTGCTTTTTGAAGCGCTTTTGCTAAGCTAGGTAATCCTATTCCGAATCCAATTAGCTTATAATCATCTTTTTTGAACACTAAAGTAAGAAAGTCTAATCTGAGTAATGGGATATACATGTTTACATAATAGTCAATTTGTTTGTCAGTTAGCTCAACATATCCGTAAAGATTCTTATACGATTTATTTAAAAGTATAAAGATATCTCTTGCATAAGGCATTATCTCCTTTTTGCTGTTGAACTTTTTCACAATTAGACCAAATCTTTTTTGTACTACATCTGCTACACGATCCATTCGTTCGGGCACTTCTTTGGGAATTGGAATAAGATACTCATTCCAATCTTGATCTTTTGTGTATCCCAAACGCTCAATGTGAGTTTTGTAATAGGGATAACTATAGCTTGTTAGCATCGTCGATATATAGTCGAAACCCTCTATTAACAAACCCTCATGGTCGAGATCTGTAAAACCCATAGGTCCATGAATATGTTTCATTCCTTTCTTTTTTGCCCAGCGCTCTGCAGTTTTAAAGAGTTTCTCCGACACTTCAACGTCATCAATAAAATCAACAAAGCTAAATCGCGCATATTTTTGATTCCATATTTTATTCCCCTTGTGATTTATGATGGCTGCAATACGACCTGCAATCTCTCCATTTTTATAAGCCAAATAATATTCTGCTTCACAATGGTCAAAAGCGGGATTCTTGTCTCTATTTAATGTTGCAAACTCATCGTAAATTAAAGGAGGTACGTATTGATCGCAACCTTTGTATAGATTGATATTAAAGTAAACAAACTTCTTTAAATCAGATTTATCAGTGACTTTCTTTATAACTATTGACATGTGTTCTTGATTTCTTGTTAGTCTTATAAACTTAAGAATGTTGTCAAAAAGAAAAGGAGTTGAAAACATTCAATTTTATTCCATCAGTGTATAACAAAGATACACTATTTTTTATAATTCATAAAGATAGTGCTTTTCTATGTTAGAGCCCAATTGATAATGAGAAAAATAAAGCCGATTTTTCTTTTTTGTGAAAACCGGCTTTATTATAATTTTTCTAAGTTGAAATAAAATAATTATTTCATTTCAATACCATCTTTTAGGTCTATCTCATTTCCTTGTCTGTCGTAAAATTCATATTGCAAAAAACCAAAATCTTGGTTTGGTATGATTTTAAACCCTGGGGTGTTAAATTTTTTACGCCATTTCCGTTTCAACGAAAACAGACCTTGCTGTATAAATGCTGCAACATAGGGATGTACGTGCAGACTAAATCTCTTCACTTCTAAATTTTTAACTAGATATTCAATCTTGCTCTCAAGTGTGTCTGTAAATAAAATTGAGGATTTTATTTTTCCTTTTCCTAAGCAAGTCGGACAGTCCTCTCTGGTAGCAATTTCCATTTCTGGTCTTACACGTTGTCGTGTAATTTGCATTAATCCAAATTTACTTAAGGGAAGGATGTTGTGTCTGGCTCTATCTTTAGCCATAAACTCTTGCATTTTAGCTAAAAGTTTATTGCGATGCTCGCCTTTAGACATATCGATAAAATCGATAACAATTATTCCCCCCATATCTCTCAGTCGTAGTTGTCTTGCTATCTCTTCTGCAGCAGCTACATTTACCTCAAATGCACTGTCTTCCTGACCTAACGTTGACTTGTTTCTGTTTCCACTATTCACATCTATAACGTGTAGTGCTTCAGTATGTTCTATAATTAGATAAGCACCTTTCTTAAATGTGACAGTTTTTCCAAAGAGAGACTTTACTTGCTTGGTTACACCAAAGTTGTCAAATATTGGTTGTGCTCCATTGTAAAGCTTTACAACTTTTTTGTTGTTAGGAGCAATCAAGCTTATGTAATCTGTAATCTGTTTGAACACATCTTTATTATTTATGTGAATGTGTTCGAAAGAAGGGTTGAAAATATCTCTTAAAATTGCTACTGTTCGTGCAGTCTCCTCATATATAATTGAGGGACCTTTGGCTTTTGGCAATTTTACAATATTCGACTCCCAACGTTTAACTAATACTTTGAGCTCAGCATCAAGCTCAGCTACTCGTTTCCCTTCAGCGTTTGTACGAATAATAACGCCGTAGTTTTTTGGTTTAATGCTATGAAGAAGTTGTCTGAGGCGTGCCCGCTCTTCGCGCGATTTTATTTTCTGTGAAACAGAAACTCTATCGGTTAGCGGGATAAGGATTAAGAATCTTCCTGCAAAGGAAATCTCTGATGTCAGTCGGGGTCCTTTGGTTGAAATAGGTTCTTTGGCTATTTGCACCAATAACTCCTGACCCACTTTTAGCGTATCGCTAATCCGACCATCCTTTTTAATGTCTGGCATCAACTTCATTTTTTGAAGTTGGATTGTTTTTTTCTTCTCTTTAGCAATTTCCTGAAACTTCAAAAACGAGTTAAATTGAATCCCTAAATCTAAATAGTGAAGAAAAGCGTCTTTTTTGTAACCTACATCTACAAATGCAGCGTTCAATGCGGGCATAAGTTTTTTAACTTTACCCACGTAGACATTCCCTACCGAAAAAGACTCATCTTGTGCTTCTTTTTGTATCTCTACTAGCTTTTTGTCTTCGAGTACAGCAATTGAGATTTCTTTTGGTTGAACATCTACAACTAGTTCGCTTATCACAATTTTTTGTTTTTAAATTTTCATGAATAAAATTCTAAATATTTCTTCTTCGGTCATTATACTTCTCACGAAATGTTTGACCGGATACTACAGAAAGAACAAACCTAACTGTTTTAGGTTTGTTCTTTTGTTTTCCATTGAAAGAAAATAGGCTAGAAAATACTACTTTTTATTTTTATGTCTGTTTTTTCTAAGTCTCTTTTTTCTTTTGTGCAATGACATTTTTTTTCTTTTTCTTTTTTTTCCGCTTGGCATTTATTTGTTCCTTAATTTGTTATTACTAATAGTTTACTTTCTTTTTGTCTGTTCCTTTACAAGATTCACAAAGGCTTTTGCAGGCTTAAAAGCTGGAATGTTGTGCTCTGGAATTATAATTGTCGTATTTTTAGAAATGTTTCGAGCTGTTTTTTGGGCTCTTTTCTTTACGATAAAACTTCCAAAACCACGTAGGTATACATTTTCATTATCAGCTAATGATTCTCTTACAACTTCCATAAATGTTTCTACTGTTGCCAAAACATCGGCTTTATTGATCCCCGTATTCTTAGCAATTTCGTTTACAATGTCTGCTTTAGTCATTTTGTATTTTTATAAATAGGTTTATATGTTACTAATTTTTTGGATTGCAAATATATAGCTTTTTTCAATAGGTGAAAAATAAAAGGGCTTCAATTTTCATTATTTTCAGTAATTTAGCCGTTTATTGTGCTCATTTAGTGTTACTATCAATATTTAAGTGAGTTATCTAGTTGTTTAATAATTACATATTTAAAAGCAGTGAAGGAAATTATGAGAAATGAGATAAGTAAAATACTCATAGATTGGTATAAACTAAATATGCGAACTTTGCCTTGGCGAGATACAAATGATTCGTATAAAATATGGGTTTCAGAAGTTATATTACAACAAACTCGTGTTGCTCAAGGCTTGAATTATTATTTGCAGTTTATCGAAAGGTTTCCAACTGTGTATACGTTGGCACAATCTTCTGAAAAAGAGGTCCTAAAACAATGGCAGGGTTTAGGTTATTATTCTAGAGCTCGTAACTTACACCAAGGAGCAAAAAAAGTAGTTGATGAGTACAATGGAATTCTACCCAGTACATACAAAGAGATTATTACAATTAAAGGAATAGGTGTTTATACAGCCGCAGCTATTTTATCTATTGCTTACAATAAGCCTTATGCTGTGGTTGATGGTAATGTTTATAGAGTGCTTTCACGCTTATTTGCAATAGATACCCCCATTGATTCGACAGAGGGGAAAAAACAGTTTGCCACACTAGCCGACAACCTCCTCGACAGAATGCGCCCAGGGATGCATAATCAAGCTCTCATGGAGTTTGGAGCACTCTGTTGCACACCAGCTCAACCTTTGTGCCAATCCTGCCCTCTAAGCCATCTGTGCGATGCAAACAAGCTTAATATGCAGGTGGATTTTCCAGTAAAAAGCAAAAAAGTAAACGTTAGGAAGAGATTTTTCCATTATTTCAATATAAAATATAAAGAATACATCTATTTAAATAAAAGAGTAGACAATGATATTTGGAAAAATATGTATGAATTTCCATTAATTGAAACGGCTAAAGATACTAATCTTGCAGATTTGATGGATTCAGATTCCTTTAAAGAAATTTTTAAGAATACTGAAATAGTTATTCATTCGGTATCAAAAAAGATAAAACATGTTCTAACCCATCAACATATTTATGCAAAATTCTATGTTATAGAGATTGTAGACTCAGATCTCCTTTTGAAGAAGTTGTTTTTAAGAATAAATGAAGAAGATATATCATTATACCCAATTTCAAGATTAATACATAGGTATTTAGAGTCATAAATAACTGTTGTGGTCTTTATATTAGATGTAAAGATTTGTTTATTTGAGAAAAGTTATTACTTTTGTCTTGGAATTAAATAAATGTATTAACCTTCAAAACTTATAGACTATGTCAGTGAACAAAGTTATTCTTATTGGAAATGTGGGAAAAGATCCTGAAGTAAAGTATTTTGATAATGATAGAGCTGTGGCAAACTTCTCATTGGCAACTACAGAGCGCGGCTACAGAACATCGGGTGGAATAGATGTTCCAGAAAAAACAGAGTGGCACAATATTACATGTTGGGGAGGTCTTGCAAAAGTTGCAGAACAATATGTAAAGAAAGGTGACCCTCTATATATTGAAGGAAAAATAAGATCTCGCTCCTATGACGACAAAAATGGTATTAAAAGATACGTTACAGATATACATGTAGATAATCTAGAAATGTTAAGCAGAAAATCTGACAGAGGTTCTCAACAACCATCTGATAATTATCCTGCAAATGCGCCCCAGCAACCAATGGGACCTTCTGCAGATGAATCAGCAGAGGTTGATGATTTACCATTCTAGTTTAGAATATAAACTAAAGAGGATGTCATTTTCTTAATACATAATTATGAAAATATGACATCCTTTTTTTATTGTATAACTAATAATATTTCACTTGGACCCTGACTCAACAATAACTCCGTTTTTTAACTTAATGGTTTCAGCACTCACTGTTACCGATTATTATCTTATTGCCCTTCTTTTTCTTCTCATTCTTATAAATACTTTTGTGTCAAGCTCAGAAGTTGCTATTTTTTCTTTAAACAGCAATCATATAGATGAGATGAAAAGCAGCTCATCACGTAGCAAAGTTCGTTTGTTGGAAACTTTAAACAACTCAGATAAGTTGCTAGCATCTATTCTTATCACTTATAATATTATTAATGTTGCAATTATAGCACTACTTATTTATCTGTTTGATGTTGATCTTAACTCTCCTGCTTCATATAAAAGTCTTTTACTGCCTTTTGCGGGGATCGCTGTTGTTCTTATTCTATTGATTGAAATTTTGCCCAAACTTTATGCATCTCACAACCCACTTAAAGTTGCACAACGCAACATAAGGGGTGTAATACTTATTGATATATTGGTTTCTCCTCTTTCATCTTTCCTTGTTCGCTTCACCAATGTTTTTAGCCAATCGTCAGCTCACCGAAAGCATGAGATATCAATGGATGATCTCTCTAAGGCTCTAGATTTAACTTCAAGCGAGACATCTTACGAACTACAAGACAAAGATATGCTAGAAGGCATTATACGCTTTAGAGACAAAGATGTAAGTGATATTCTTATATCGCGGGCAGATATGTTTGCTATGAATTATAGTGCCTCTTTTGTTGAACTAATTGAAGCAATAAAAGAGGCAGGTTTTTCACGGATTCCAATTTATGAGGATAACGAGGATAATATAAAAGGTGTTTTATATGTAAAAGACTTGCTTCCACACATTGGTGAGTCTGATGATTATAGTTGGAATCAGCTTATAAGGCCAGCCTATTTTACTCCCGACAATAAACAGATAGATGACCTCTTGGAGGAGTTTAGAGCCAACAAGAACCACATGGCTATAGTTGTTGATGAATATGGCGGAACTGCGGGTATAGTGACTATGGAGGATATCCTAGAGGAGATTGTGGGTGATATTAGCGATGAGTATGACAACGAAGAGGATTCATATAGCATTGAATCAGATGGCTCTTATATATTTGACGGAAAAACTCCCTTGGTTGATTTTCTGCGCGTAGTTGATATCTCAGAAAAGGAGTTCGACGAAATGTTGGAAAATGTGGATACTATAGCGGGTTTAATTTTAGAATTGAAAGGAACATTCCCAAATCCCAAAGAGTCTTTCAAGTATCTCGAACATACGTTTCAAGCCTTAGATATGGACCAAAGAAGAATATTGAAAGTTAGATACACGCCTCCTAAAAACTAAATTTATTGTCTCTATTTCTATCAGGTAATACTGATTTCATGTATTTTGCACATTTTCGCTAGTCAATTACCACCCATTAGTGCAGCTAAATATTATTTTCTAGTTTCTTTTTTATACCTTTGAGGTAAATATAAGTCAGATGCTAATTAGAAAAGAAATCATAGAAGAGGGGTGTTTGCTTGGAATTTGGGAGATTACAGAAACTTGCGAGCAGCTTTTAAGTATGTTGTCTGATGAACATCAGAAGCATGCTATTAGATATCTTTCTAGGGTTAAATCAAAACAGCGAAGACTAGAATGGCTCTCTATCCGTGTTGTGTTGCAAATTTTGACAAATGACAGTAAAACTATAAAGCACACACCTCAAGGTCAACCCTATCTGTTAGACAATTCTTACCAAATAAGTATATCGCACTCCAAAGACTATGCTGTGGTATTGCTTCACAAACATAAAAAAGTTGGTGTAGATATTGAAAACTATTCTAATAGGGTTCTTAAAATTGAAAATAGGTTTATATCAGACGATGAGTACATCGACCCTGACAATCGGACATTGCATCTAATATTGCATTGGTGTGCCAAAGAAACCTTATACAAGTTGATGGACTCAACAAACATTATTTTTAAAGAGCACTTATATATTTATCCTTTCCAGATTAAAGAAAAAGGTTTAATCAAAGCATCCGAGTCACTTTCGTCAGAGAAAGCAGTATTTGATATATACTATGAGGTAAACGACAATTTTGTCATTACTTGGGGTATGGTATAGTTATCTGAGGATTTTTATCTTGCTCTTTCCCGCCAAGACTATTTTGTAATGAAAAACAAAAAAGCGCCAAGATTTTAAATCCTGACGCTTCTTTTATAACTTAATGAATTTGAAACTTATGCGTTCAAAGAAACTCTTTTGAATTCTGTTACAGTAAGTTCTTTATCATTTTCTTTAATATACTCTTCTATAGTGAGTTTGCTGTCTTTCACATAGTCTTGTTGCATTAAAGTGTTTTCTTTGTAGAATTTCTGCAAAGAACCCTCAGCTATACGGTCAAGTATATGCTCGGGTTTACCACCTTCGCGTGCTTTGTCGCGTGCAATTTCCATCTCTTTCTCTTTCAACTCTTCTGATATTTGGTCAGAAGTAACTGCTAATGGATTCATAGCTGCAACTTGCATTGCAACGTCTCTAGATACGTTTTCATCAACATTTTCTTTGTTGAATCCAACAATAGTAGCTAGTTTGTTTCCTGGATGAATATAACCCACTACTGTTGGCGCTGTGATATATTCATAATATCCTAGCTCCATTTTTTCGCCTGTTGCTCCAATTCTATCAGTAATCAACTCTGCAACTGTACTGTCCTTCATAGGAAGAGCTAGAAGTTCGTCCAAGCTTTTTGGTTTGTTGCTCATTGCAACATCTAATATCTGCTCTGTAAGAGCAATGAAATCAGCATTTTTTGCAACGAAATCGGTTTCACACTGTAAAGCAACAATTGCTCCATGTCCTTCTTCTGTTTTTGCAATAACACAACCTTCACTTGCTTCGCGGTCTTCACGTTTTGCAGCAACAGCTTGTCCTTTTTTACGGATAATTTCTACTGCTTTATCAAAATCGCCTTCTGCTTCTACTAATGCACTTTTGCAATCCATCATTCCAGCGCCTGTCATTTTGCGCAAGTGCTGGATATCTGCCATTGTAACTGCCATATTATATATATATTTTATTTCGGGTGAATTATTCTTCTTCTTTTTTCTCTTCAGCAGGCTTGCTTTCTTCTTTTGCAGGCTTGCTTTCCTTTACAGGTTTACTCTCTTCTTTTGTTGAAGGTTTGCTTTCCTTTACAGGTTTACTCTCTTCTACAGTAGTGCTAGGAGCTTCTTCTTTGTCTTCTGTTTTTGCAATACGCTCTCTTTTACCTACTCTAGATTTTCTTTCTCTACGTTCTTCTGCTTCATGCTCTTCTTGCTCAGCTTTAGCATTTGCATCAGCTCTTTCTACTTTTCTTTCTTGTAGTCCTTCGGTGATAGATGCTGTAATGTAGTTCAAGATAAGTTCAATAGACTTTGTAGAGTCGTCATTAGCAGGTATTACAAAGTCGATATCTCTAGGATCAGAGTTTGTATCAACAATTGCAAATACTGGAATACCTAACTTGTTAGCTTCTTTTACAGCTATTTGCTCTTTCATTACGTCAACAACAAATATTGCAGCAGGCAAACGTGTTAAGTCTTCAATAGAACCAAGGTTTTTCTCAAGTTTTGCACGTTGACGTGTTACTTGTAGTTTTTCTCGTTTTGATAAAGTGTCGAAAGTTCCGTCCTTTATCATTCTATCAATAGTGCCCATTTTCTTTACAGCTTTACGTATGGTAGGGAAGTTTGTTAACATTCCACCTGGCCATCTTTCTGTAACATAAGGCATGTTTATTTTTAGAGAAGCGTCTGCTATAATTTCTTGACCTTGTTTCTTTGTCGAAACAAATAAGATTTTTTTACCAGACTTAGCCAATTGCTTCATTGCATTGGCTGCTTCTTCGGCTTTTGCTATCGTTTTGTATAAATCGATAATATGGATGCCGTTTCTCTCCATGAAAATATAGGGAGCCATTGCTGGATTCCATTTTCTCCTTAAGTGGCCGAAATGCGCTCCGGCTTCGAGTAGTTGGTCAAATTCTAATTTTGCCATTGTTTTTTTATAAATTAATCGTTTACTTTCTTTTTCTGAACCGAATTGAAAAGTAAATTACCTCTTTTAAAAAAGAAGTAATGTCCTTCCAATTTAGATACTAAACGCCTTTTTGTGAGAGACAAAATCGCGAGATCTGTTTTCTCAATATATATAGCGATAAAAAATCGTGTATAATAATCTTAACGTTTTGAGAATTGGAATTTCTTTCTCGCTCCTGGTTGTCCTGGTTTCTTGCGTTCAACAACACGAGAATCACGAGTCATAAATCCTTCAGCTCTTAAAGCTGATTTGTCTTCTGGATTTATTTTCACTAAAGCACGAGCTATACCTAAGCGTGCAGCTTCAGCTTGTCCTTTAATACCTCCACCATCTAAATTAATCATTATGTCGTATTTTTCAACAACATCTAAAGTTGTTAGTGGTTGTTTTACAACAAATTGAAGGATTTGTGAAGGAAAATAATTTTCAAACTCACGTTTGTTGATAACAATCTTTCCGGAACCTTCGCGAACGAATACACGCGCCACAGCAGCTTTGCGTCTTCCTAATGCATTTATTACTTCCATTGTTATTATTTAAGTTTATTAATATCTAATTTTTTGGGCTTTTGAGCTTCATGCGGATGGCTTTCACCTGCATAAACATACATGTTGAGAAGAATAGCATCTCCTAATTTGTTTTTAGGGAGCATTCCTTTTACAACTTTTCTAAATAGTCTCTCGGGTCCTTTTGCCAATAGATGTGCAGGTGTATATGCTTTTTGTCCTCCAGGGTATCCTGAAAAACTCAAGTATGTACGCTCAGTCCATTTATTACCAGTAAGCTCAACTTTTTCTGCATTAATGATGATAACATTGTCGCCACAGTCTACGTGTGGGGTAAAGCTGGGTTTGTACTTACCTCTAAGTATTTTAGCTACTTTAGAAGCTAAACGACCAAGAGTTTGTCCCGTTGCATCAATTACAACCCATTCTTTTTGAGCGGTTTCTTTGTTAACCGATACGGTTTTATAACTTAAAGTGTTCACTTTTGTTTGTTTTTTTAGTTTTGATAAAATAATTTGAACATAAGCTTTATATAATTTGTCTTGCTAAGGGACAAATAGGCAAATAAAAAGCTCATAGTCAAACTTATAAGTGATTTGTTGTAATAATCGGAATGCAAAGTTACAATATTCGATTTAATAAGCAAAGAATGAGTGCATTTTATTTTCTTTTAGCTATTGGTTTTATCTATATTTTAAACTTTATGATGTGTGAGGGTCTAAAATATTCTGATTTCATCATAAAAGGGAGAGCGTCCGATGAGTATATGGAATCCAAAATAGAATCCTTTGAATTCGGAGTTGTCGATAGGGAAGCTATACCCAAATTGAAATCTTCCTAAGTTAAAAACTGAAAGACCAATACTTGGTTTCAAGTTTTTGCTTGAAGCTGATAGCTCTGTTATTAAAAAGTGCTTCCAAGTTTTATTTAAGTGTATTTCGGGTGTTACTTTAAATTTACTCTCTTTGCTATATAAATATGTGCCGATGCCTATATTTAGAGGTCCGTGGTTGTTATTCAAATCATTGTTGTTGAACCTATACTCTGCACCAAGATACCCCATGCTTTTATGGATGTTTTCGTAACCTATATTTAATGCAGCTTTATCTAGTTGTGCAAGCATATAGCTGTTAAGCATTAAAACAAAAAAAGCAGATATAAGTATTCGTTTCATTTATATGTGTTGTTTAGCGGTTGTTAGCTTTACAGCAGTTTTATGATATTACTGTTTGAACATCTTTTTAATATCCTGGCACAAAGGTAGTAAATTTGTTTGGTCGAAGTGTAATAACAGTTTGTGACAATTACAATGAATAAATAATCGGAATAATCCCTCACAGGAGTATTCCGATTGTAAGTAAATAAAGTTATCTCGATTTTAGACAACAATTATTTGAAGTGGTTTCTTCAAAAACAGATTACTTAATTTCGTTTGATGTTATTTTAGGTATCCTTGTTTCAATTTTAGCTTTGGTTTGTTCTTTATATATGTAAAGCAACTCATATTCTTTTTCACCATTCCAATCTCTCACTATTACTTTGATAGGTGTAGCCTCTTTACCTTCAATTTGAAAAGGCTTCAAATCGAAACATGCAAACCCATCATAAAGTGAGCTGTTTGTGCTGTTGTATGAATTGTGTCTAAACTCCAACTCTAGCACATCTTCATCTTTATTAGTTGCTGTTTCGTTTTGCACTAAGTTTATGGCATGCGGTCTCACTCCGTTGTAGTTGAACGAAAACCCAATATTTAGATAATGATTTCCAATCCAGAGATCGTTTATCCTTACTGGGTCGTTTCCTATACTGTCGGCATTTTGCTCTGTTAGGCTTATCACCGGCTTGGTTAGAATATTCCAAATATCATTTATTTTGATGAAATGGTCGTAATCCTGCTGGCTATGAGGTAGTAGGGTGTAGTTAACAAACACACGCTGTCCTTCTTTAGGGCTGTACATAACATCGCTTGCGGCTGGCCATAATTTATCACCATTATCCAAAAGGAGTGAATATGATGTTTTGCTCTCTGGTATTACTGTGGCAATACTAATTCTGAAATCACCCAACGAATAGTTGTCACTGTTGTCACAAGCAAAGGAGCTGCTCAAAATTACTATTAGTAGTATGCTGTATGTTAAAATATTCCTCTTTTTCATTATTCAAGGGTTTTTGAAAATGTTTATTAATGCAACGTTTATATAGTAGATGCAAAAGTGAGAGAAACGTTGCATTAGAAGAGGAGAAAGTTTTAATATTTATATAATTACAATCAACCCTTTGGATAAAGTTTTTTCAACAAATCTATCCTGTTGAGTCGCTTAAGTGTATCAATGATAGACTTTTTCATCGAGCGTTCGTACCAAAAGAAAAATTGGTGTTGGTTTGCTTTTTCATCTGCTGTTTTTGCTGTAAAAACACGCTCTAGTGTGTAGGGATGATAACCCGTGTAATACATCTCTGTGCCCAATGTCATGGGCGAAGGAGTGAAATCTTGTATCTGCTCTAGTTTGAAATTGAGGTCTTTTGTAATGACAGCTAGTTCAGCCATATCTTCTTCGGTGCAGCCCGGATGTGAAGAGATAAAGTAGGGTATTAACTGTTGTTTCATACCATGTTCTCTGTTTAGCCTATCGAAAATACTTTTAAACTCCTTGAAATATTTAAATGATGGTTTTCTCATCATGCTGAGTGTTCTGTCAGAAGTGTGTTCGGGTGCAACTTTTAAGCGTCCCGACACATGATTTACTATCAGCTCGCGTGTATACTCTTTTGCATTTCTATTAGTAGTAGCATCTTTACTTTTATGCAGAAGCATGTCGTAGCGAACGCCGCTGCCTATAAATGATTTTTTGATACCCTCTTTTGCATCTACCGATTTGTAAATATCGAGTAGTGGACCATGATCGGTATTTAGGTTATTGCATACCCTAGGATGTATACACGATGGGCGCTTACATTTTTCACAAATCGACAAATCTCTTCCCTGCATCTTATACATATTGGCAGAGGGACCCCCAAGGTCGCTTATATAGCCCTTAAAGTCGGGCATATTTATCACTTTGTCCACCTCTTTTAGTATAGACTTCTTCGATCTTGACGCAATGAATTTGCCTTGGTGAGCAGAAATAGTGCAAAATGCGCATCCTCCAAAGCAACCTCTATGAAGATTTACCGAGAATTTAATCATCTCATAGGCAGGTATTGTTTTGTTTCTGTATTTAGGATGTGGCAATCGAGTATAGGGCAAATCAAATGATTCATCTATCTCATCTTCAGTCATTGGAGGATAGGGCGGATTGACCACAAGTGTTTTATCGTCTACATTCTGAACAATACGTGCAGCATGCATCTTGTTCGATTGCTCTTCTACTGTTTTAAAATTGGTGGCTTGCTTCAATTTGTCTTGCAGGCACTCTTCGTGTGAAAACAGCCTTGCCTCTTCGTTAAATATATTTTTGGGCAACTCTTCTTTTTTTGTCAGAAAAGCCGTTTGGGGTATGTTGTGAAGTTCATCAATGCTCTTTCCTTTACGCAACTTGTTCACCAATTCAAGCAAGGGTTTTTCGCCCATTCCGTATATCAACAGATCGGCTTTCGAGTCTACTAGTATGCTTTTGTGTAGTTTGTCATCCCAATAATCGTAGTGTGTCACTCTGCGTAGCGATGCTTCAATACCACCCAATATTACTGGCACATCGGGATAGAGTTCTTTAAGAATGTTGCTATACACAATGGTTGGTCTATCAGGTCGCATATCAGCTCTTGCATCTGGTGTATAAGCATCGTTAGAGCGCAATCGTTTGTTGACAGTGTAATGGTTGATCATCGAGTCCATTGCCCCTGCCGAAACTCCAAAGAAAAGACGAGGTTTCCCTAGTTTTTTAAAGTCGCGTAAGTCGTCGCGCCAATTTGGCTGAGGCACAATTGCTACTCTAAGTCCATGATGTTCTAGCAACCTGCCAATTACAGCAGCACCAAAAGCGGGGTGGTCGATATAGGCATCTCCCGAGAAAAAGATTACATCCACATAATCCCACCCGCGAATTTTCATCTCTTTTTTCGTGGTCGGAAGCCAATCGGTAAGCTGTAGTGTATTATAATCTATCATTTGGTTTTGCGTTGTTTGTATAATCTATTTTTCGTAGTCCTGTTATTTTGCAGATGAATTGTTCTAATATCCGTATTTTTTCTTGCTAATTTCTTTGTTTACTATGGTTGCACGCTCTACAGCCAGGTGGATGTTGGCACAAATGTTGTCGTGACCAACTAAATCTGGTATTTCCGACTTCTTCAACTTGTCATATACAGGATCTATTACTCCCGAAAGAATTATTTGGATTCTCTCTTTCTTTGCGTTTTTGCAAAGCGCTTCTAGGTTGTTGATACCAGTGGAGTCTATAAAAGGAACTTTTCTCATTCGTAGGATACGAACATTGGGGCTATCTCCTAGTTCACGCATAGTTTCGTCAAACTTATTTGCTACCCCAAAAAAGAATGGTCCATCAATCTCATATATTTCAATTCCTTTAGGAATATGCAATACCTCATCTTCCAGGTTGCCCGAGTGCGACTCTATCTCTTTTGATAAATCAAGTTTGTCTTTGGTGAGCGATACATGAGTGGTTTCGTTCATTCGTTTAATGAATGTAAATACAGACAGTAATAAACCCACCTGAATTGCTATGGTTAAACCAAATACTATTGTTAGTCCAAAGGTAGTTAACAGTATCATCATGGTCGACCTCGACTGCTTGCTAAGCGATAGGAAGGTGCGCCATTCACTCATATTGTATGATACCACTACCAATATTCCAGCCAAACATGCCATTGGTATATGTTTAATCAATCCTCCAAGAAACAGTAGTATTAAAAGCAGTACTATTGCGTGAATAACCCCTGCTACTGGTGTGCGCCCTCCGTTGTTAATATTGGTCATGGTTCGTGCCACAGCACCCGTTGCAGGCAATCCTCCAAAGAAGGGTGCCACAAAGTTGGCTGCACCTAGCGCTACAAGCTCCATGTTTGAGTTGTGTTTTCGTCCTATCATACCATCTGCCACAACTGCCGAGAGTAGTGTTTCTATAGATCCCAAAATAGCAAGTGTAAATGCCGAGGGAAACAACAAACCTACTGATTCTAAATTGAAACCTATCTTTTGTATCTTAGGAAGCGAGCCTCCTATCGTAAATCTATCGCCAATTGTTTCAATTGATTCTATCCCCGCAAACCTGTTTAACAAGTAGGTTGCAAGGGTCATAATAATAATAGCTATAAGCGAGCCAGGCACCTTTTTTAGAACCCTTGGTGTAACAACAATAATAGCGATACTTAAAACGGCAATTACTGTTGTCCATATATCAATACTAGAGAAGTTGTCAATATAAATGTTCCATTTTGCAAAAAAATCACCTGGTAGAGTGGGGGTGGTTAGTCCAAAGAAATCTTTTATTTGTGTTGAGAAAATAGTTATTGCAATTCCACTTGTAAAACCTACAACAATGGGGTGGGGTATAAATTTAATAATAGAGCCCAGCTTCAGAATACCCATCAAAATTTGTATTATTCCAGCAAGCGCAGTAGCCAAAGCCAAGCCTTCGATACCAAACTGCTCGATAATACCGTATATGATAATAATGAATGCCCCAGTGGGTCCAGCAATTTGCACCGATGTGCCTCCAAAGAATGCAACAATAAATCCTGCAATGATTGCAGTATATAAACCTTTTTCAGGACTCACACCCGATGCTATCGCAAATGCAATTGCAAGTGGCAATGCTACTACTACTGCAACAACAATACCTGCCATCAAATCTGCCATAAACTTCGCTTTCGTGTATGTTTTTAACGAATCGAAAAGTTTAGGGCGAAACTCTTCCATGAATTTTAGCGCCATATATAACCAGTTTTATTTTTGCTTGCAAAATTAACCATAAAAAATGAACAATACGAAAATAAATCATTTTAAGGATATATAGAAATGTTTCGTAAGTGCTTTTTATAGAGATTTATGGTCGATAATAATGCTGGGGAAAGAGATTGCCTATGGGCTTCTTTTTTAAATAAGATGGTTGTATGAGATTGGTGTTTTGCGGCTGGTATTTATCGACAAGATGCGCTTTACTTTGCTAGTTTTAGTTGCTAGATTGCACCCTGCTCAACTAGCACTGCAACTCTTTCAACCATTCTGTCTTCGCCATAGGGGTTGTATCTCTGTTTAAGGCTGTTGCCAAAAAGACCTGCAAACATGTTGTATGTAAAAGCTTTGAGAGTGCCCATAAAAGATTGTACTATATGATACGACGAGGAGTTGGTCTCTCGGTCTACAAGTTTTATGAGTAGCTGACCCTGACTGCGTGTAAGTTTTTTCATTTTAGGAGTATATACATCTTTCAGGTGCTTTTCCATCTTCTCTAGATGTTTTTGCTTTGCTTTGTGGTTGGGCAGAGTCTCCATATACTCATACGTCTCAATAATTATGTGTGCTATCTCTTTTGCGTAAGGGAGTGTTTTCTTCACATCGCGTACAAGTTTATGATATTGCACAACTTCATGAGCAGTTTGATGTCGAATAGGTGAGTATTTAATGAAATCACTTAAATACATACATGCAACAGTGTCATTGCCAATTACCACGGCGGTGTACACATTGGGTGTAAGATAAATGAGAGGCTTTGATTTTTGCTCAGAGTTTTTACCCACTCTCTGCTGTTGTGCAGAAATGGTAGTAGTGAGTGCCATAAGAAATATAGTGAGCAGAGTTTTCATTAATAGCAATAAATTGATTTGTGGAACACAAAGATAATCGCTACTTCTATTCAAGGATATGAAAGCACGTTAAGTCTCGTTAATAACCGCTCTACTTTACAGAATGTTAAGTAACCCGTCTCTGTAATCTCAAACTAAATGTATCATTTGTTGTTTTAAAAGGTGCAATTATTGCTCATGGGCAGTAAAATTATATGTAACTTTGCTTATGGAAGGGCATTATGCATGTCGATAATGTATGTTTTGTTTTGAAAACAAAGCAATTTAGCAACTGAAATAACCGGGAATATGACATATTATCATTTAGGAGAAGTCGTACATCGAAGGGCTGAGCAGTACGGAAAAAAGACAGCCATTAAGTATCAAACCAAAATGGCAAAAGGCAAATGGAAGAGTCTTTCTTGGAGAAAGTTCTCGGATTTTGTTTTAAAAGCTGCATATGCTATGGCAGAAATGGGTGTGCAGCCCGGCGATAGAGTTGGTGTTTATTCTGAAAACATGGCAGAGTATCTAATTACAGATTTTGGAGCCTATGCCAACAGGGCTGTTATGGTGCCTATGTATGCCACAGCCTCTCCATCGCAAGTAGAGTATATAGTAGATGATGCACACGTTAAAGTTGTTTTTGTAGGAGAGCAGTATCAGTATAATCATGCCTACAAAGTACAATCTACAAGTAATGTGCTTACCAGGCTGGTAATTTTCGATCGAAATGTTGTGTTCGATCGCGATGATGAAACATCTATGTATTTCGACGATTTTCTTGCTACTGGTCAGAATGCTCATGCACAAGCTACTGTTAACGCACGTATGAGGCAGCTAAAGGAGTCTGATTTAGCTACTATTATCTACACCTCTGGCACTACGGGTGTCCCAAAGGGTGTTATGTTGCTACACAGCAGCTATAGCGAGGCGCTCAGAATACACGATGAACGCTTAACCAAGGTGTCAAACAAGGATGTGTCGATGTGCTTCTTGCCATTAACACATATTTTTGAGAAAGCTTGGTCGTATTATTGTCTACACAAAGGCATAACGGTTGCTATAAATAAAGATCCACGTGTAATTCAGAAAACCATTAAAGAGATTAGACCTACACTTATGAGTAGCGTTCCGCGTTTCTGGGAAAAGGTTTACACGGGTGTGAATGAGCAAATAAACTCTTCAGGAAAGTTTATGCAAAAGGTTTTCAAACACGCCATTGAAACAGGACGCAGACACAATCTTGATTATCGCAACGAGGGTATTAAGCCCCCTTTGTGGTTGTCCATAAAGTTTCAGTTTTACAAAGCCACTATTTTCTATCTGCTCAAGTATGTAGTGGGTATCAACAGGGGTAATATATTTCCTTGTGCTGGTGCACCTCTATCCGACAATATCAATACTTTCCTACAATCTGTAGATATACATATTATATATGGATATGGGCTTACCGAAACTACTGCCACTGTTACATGTTTCCCGTTCGAGGGGTTTAAAATTGGCACTGTGGGCACAGTAATGCCTGGTGTGGAGGTGAAAATTGGAGATGACAACGAAATTCTTGTTAAGGGAGCTACTGTAATGAGTGGGTATTACAACCTGCCTGAAGAGACAGCCAATGTGTTTACTGCCGATGGATATTTCCGTACAGGCGATGCAGGGTATCTTACCGATGAGGGGGAGTTGGTGCTTACAGAACGCATTAAAGACCTTTACAAAACTTCTAATGGCAAGTATATAGCTCCACAAATGATTGAAACACGTTTGGCTGAAGACAACTATATAGACATGGTTGCAGTTATTGGAGACGAACGTAAGTTTGTAAGTGGTTTAATTGTGCCAAACTACGAGGCGCTGGAAGAGTATGCGCGTGAACACGCTATTCCGTTTTCAACAAGAGAGGAGTTGGTGGCAAATGAAGATATAAAAAACTTTATGTATGCGCGTGTCGAACTTAAGCAGGTGCTTTTTACTTCGTTCGAGAAAATTAAAAAGTTTGTATTGCTACCACGAGCTTTCACAATTGAAGATGGGGAGCTTACCAACACACTTAAATTGCGCAGAAAAGTGATTTTAGAAAACTATAGTGCAGAAATTGAGAGTATGTATGTAGAGTAAACTATAAATGCAAAACTAAAGGATGTGCTAATATTATAATAGCACACCCTTTTTTATTTTTGCTAGCTAGTATATCTGTTATGTGAACTTTATTGCGGGTGATAGTTTATTTCTCTCTAGTACGTGTAGTTGCAACTCTTTGCCCATCGTCAATCCTTTTGCTCTGAGGTGTCTTTCAATAGTGTCGTATGCAAGTTCTGGTGTGTTGTTGTCGTTGCTCAGATGACAAAGCCATATGTTTTTTAGATGACTTCTGTAGTTATCGGCAAGAAACTCTGCTGTTTGTTTATTGCTAATGTGCCCATATCCCGATGTGATACGTTGTTTTAGATGATACGGATAGTTGCCACTGCTTAGCATCTCCTCGTCGTAGTTGCTTTCGATAATCAGATGGTGGGCTTTGGTGAGATAAGGAATCATTTCATCGGTTAGTCTGCCTATATCTGTAGCTAAAGTCATTTTATGGGTGCCAAACTCAATAAAATAACCAGAATTATCGCCACTTGTGCTATCATGAGGCACATCAAACGCTGTGAAACGAAAATCCTCTATTTGAAAAGGTGTCTCTTTTTCGATAATACGTTTTGATGCTCCAATAGGATATTTTATCAATCGATGGTTCTCTATTGCACTATGCACCTCTCTAGTTGCATAAATGGGTATGTGGTGACGGTGGGCAAATGTGCCTACTGATTTTATATGATCCATGTGGTCGTGAGTAATAAGTACTGCACGTATATGTTCAAAATCGTAACCATGTTCTTTTAGTCGTTTGCGAATGGTGCGCACACCAATACCTACATCAATAAGGATGCCATAGTCGCCATTGCCTACAAAATAGCAATTGCCGCAACTGCCACTACTAAGGCAGAAGAATATATATTTGTCGGATGAAAATAAGTTGTGTTGCATAAGGGTGCAAAGTTAGCAAATTAATTTAGAGTAAAAGTTAAGAGTATATGTTCGATTAATATTTATGTAGTAGAATGCGCTTCCTTGCCTGTTGTTGCTTCGGAATGCTTGTTTTAAACACTACTTACTCTTATTTCTATCTAGGGATGGGTGTTCTGAGCATTCATTAGAGCGGTTCTTGAGTGTGATTGTTGATGATGAACTCACAGGTAAGTCATTCTGTCACAGAGATTGCTCTCTTGCTAACGCCTTGCTGACATTCTGACAACAGATTACTGTAGGTTGAACCTTGATAAGTGTAACTCCAACTCCAGAATCGATGTCGTGAGCTCTCCAGTAGTCCATTCTGGAGTGAAAATATGAGTAATGTAATTGCCTTGTACTATTTATCAATATTTGACAAGAATCATGACACTTATTATCAATATTTTTTGTATCTTAGTACTGCTAATGAGGTAGTCATTTGTTTTTTGCACAATTACCCTGTTAGCGATTTAATATTAAGCATTATGCGCCAATAAACAAAACAGAGAGAGTTGGGTGCATCTTTTGCTTATACAGCGGGCAGTAGTGAAAGTTGTGATGTTTTGACGGATGATCACAACTTGTTTTATGTAAATACATTATCAAGAATTTGAGATTTACTAACTCATTAAATATAATACCATTATGCAAAAGATGCACATCAGTTTTATTAAAGACCTTAAGAATGCTGAGTTTTACGAACTCTTTGTTTATCTAGGTTTGACGTTAGACACCAAAGAAATTGAAAACAATCAATTGAAACAGGTGGTGGGCAGAATTAAAAACCATCGCAATAAATTGGGGCTACTGCGCGATACAAAACCTCGTCATCATCTCACAGGAATAATTAATACAAAGGTGCGTAACCGTACAGAGTATTTGGCTTGCTTGCGGATGAAGATTGAAGCTGACCTTTTGTCGCCCATTCCAGAAATGCGTGTTGCAGCAAATCGCCTAAAGTTGTGGATGAAGCCCTATAGAAAGGATATTCACAAACCAACTATCACTACTCAAGGACAGTTAGTTGGGTTTCTGATGCATGATAGAGAAAAAGAAGCTGATATTAAAGCGTGCACTTCATTGCTCAATTTAGACAGGCTGTTGGAGATAATTGCCAACACAACAGATGAGATATACAGACTCTTTTCTGAGAGGTCGAAAAATAAAAACCAACAGTCGGTAAGTTCTAAAGAGCTTAGAGAGGCTGCTTATAAAGACCTTCAGCTGCTTGTTGCTGTGATGGAGGTGTCGTATCTAATGGGCAAAGATGAGGAAGAGAAGGAGCGAGTTGCGAAATTGAGCAAAGCGGTAGTAGGAATCTTAAAAAGCTTTCACACCCCACT
>DUVZ01000314.1 GCA_012840785.1 Bacteroidales bacterium | reverse complement strand
TTGGTTATCATTATTACATGATACCGATTATATTGAAGAAAAACTCTTTAATTCATTGTTGCAAGATTGCGACGAGTTAATCTCACTACTTGTTTCTAGCGTAAAGACATTAAAAAACAAATTAACAGAAAATAAAAACAAATAAATAGAGAATTAAGTAGTTAGGTGTCAATTTACTAGATGATTCTTAACTCTTCATTCTTCACTCTTAATTTAATTAAAAAAATGATTTCAAAAAACCAATCAATCCAAGATTTTTTAAATCGCACAGCCTCAAACGAACCAATACCAGGAGGCGGTTGTATCTCTGCACTAAATGGAGCTATTGCTACAGCATTGGCTGAAATGTTGGCAAGTCTAACTATCGGCAAAAAGAAATATGTTGAAGTAGAAGAAGAAATGAAGAAATCGGCTGAGAAAATGAGTCAGCAAAGAGAACTCTTCTACGAAGATATCGATAAGGATGCAGGGGCATACAAAACAGTAATGGATGCATTTAAGCTTCCAAAAGAGACAGATGAGGAGAAAGCAAAACGTTCTAACCAAATACAAGAAGCTACAAAGCATGCAGCAATTATTCCAATGGAGATAGCACAGCGTGCTTTTGATATGTTGGACCAGATTGACTATACAACACGCAATGGAAACAGCAATGCTGTTACAGATGGATGCATCTCTATGATGGCGTGCCGTACAGCCGTATTGGGTGCTTTGCTCAATGTTCGTATCAATTTAGGTTCTATTAAAGACGCCGATTTTGTGAAAGACCTTGAAAGTCGTTGCAACACAATGGAAGCAGAGGCAATGAAAAAAGAACAAGCATTGTACGAATGGGTAAGAACGACCCTTTAGAATTAAAAAAATAGTTTTATAACAGACACAAACTACTCAATTAATTAGATAATACATAATGAAGAACATCTATTACATTGGTAAAGCAGATCTCACAATAGAAGATCTAGAATGGATTATCACCAATAATATTCAATTGGAATTGTCCGACGAAGCAAAGGAGCGTATTCAAAAATGTCGCACCTATTTAGACGAAAAAATGGAGAGAGCAGAAGCTCCTATCTATGGAATTAACACAGGATTTGGCTCACTTTGCGATAGAAGCATCTCTAAAGGAGATTTAAGTGCGCTTCAAGAAAACTTAGTGATGTCGCACGCTTGCAGTGTGGGCGATGAGGTGAATCCTACAATCATCAAACTGATGCTATTGTTGAAAGCTCATGCACTGTCGAAAGGATATAGCGGGGTGCAAGTAGCAACAGTGCAGAGGATGATTGATTTTTTCAACAACGATATTCTACCCATTGTTTACGACAAAGGTTCGCTTGGCGCATCGGGCGATTTAGCACCTTTGGCAAACCTTTTCCTTCCACTAATTGGTATTGGAGAGGTTAATTACAAAGGAGAAAAAAGAGACACCCAGAGCATCTTGAATGAGTTTGGTTGGAAACCAATTAAACTACAAAGCAAAGAGGGATTGGCATTGCTCAATGGCACACAGTTTATGTCGGCACATGGAGTCTTTGCTATTATCAAAGCTCAACACATTTCAAAGCGTGCCGATTTGATAGCCTCTATATCGCTAGATGCTTTTGATGGATTGATCAATCCATTTGACGAGAAGCTACACCTTATTCGTCCACACAATGGACAAATAGAGACAAGCAAAAATGTCAGAAAGTTTCTTGATGGTAGCGAGATGATACAGCGTGATAAAAAACATGTACAAGACCCCTACTCATTTAGATGCATACCACAAGTACATGGTGCTAGCAAAGATGCTATCGACTATGTGCGCTCTGTATTGGTTACAGAAATAAACTCTGTAACTGACAATCCAACAGTCTTTCCAGATGAGGACGAGATAATATCGGGAGGTAATTTTCATGGACAACCATTGGCTATCACGTTCGACTTTTTAGCAATTGCTCTTGCCGAACTTGGCAACATATCCGAGCGACGCACAGCACAGCTCATTCTCGGAAATCGCGGTTTGCCCGAGTTTTTAGTTGCCAATTCGGGTCTCAACTCTGGTTTTATGATTCCACAGTATGCTGCAGCATCCATTGTTAGTCAAAACAAAATGTATTGCTATGCAGCATCTAGCGACTCTATTGTTTCGTCAAACGGACAAGAAGACCACGTGAGTATGGGGGCAACAGCAGCTATCAAGCTGCTGAAAATATTGGACAATTTAGATCTTATTTTCGCAATCGAGTTGATGAATGGAACACAAGCATTAGAGTTCCGTCGACCAATGAAATCATCACCTTTCATCGAAAAGCTTGTAGAAGATTATCGCAAGGTGGTTCCTTTTATCGAGAAGGATATTGTGATGCACAAAGAGATCGAAAAATCAGTAGCGTTTTTAAACCAAGTGCAGTTGTAATTAGTGCAACAATAGAGGGTATTTGTCTTTCCTGAAGAGACAAGCACCCTTTTGTGTTAAAATTTTACACATTTGTACGCAATTATTGTACATTTGCGCAACATCATTATCGCAGCTAACAATTAACAGAAAAATAATACAGTATTAATTAAAACAAAATGACAGAAAAAATTCAAAAATCATTGAGAGATACAACTTGGGCTAGATGGGTTGCATTAGCTTTGGTTTCTCTTACGATGTTTTTCGCCTACTATTTTGTAGACGTTGCAGCACCGTTAAAAGGTTCATTAGAGAGATATTTAGGATGGTCAAGCGAGCAGTATGGATGGCTTGGAGGTTCCGAGTTTATACTAAATGTGATGGGCTTCCTTATTCTATCGGGTATTATTCTTGATAAAATGGGTATCCGTTTCACACTTCGCACATCTGCATTAGCAATGTTCTTGGGTGCTGGCTTAAAATTCTACGGTATAGCCTTTGTAGACCCAACATTAAGTGTAAATATCTTTGGTATGCTATTACCAACAACTGCATTAGTATCATATATAGGTTTTGCAATATTTGGTATTGGGGTAGAGATGGCAGGTATCACTGTTTCTAAAACTATTGTAAAGTGGTTTAAAGGTAAAGAGTTAGCATTGGCTATGGGATTGGAGATGGCTACTGCACGATTGGGTGTGTTTGCTGTATTCCAACTATCACCTCGCTTTGCAGGTATCACAGAAGCTACCCCTTTAGGAAACATGGAGGGAGTTAAATTAGCTATGACAGTAGCACTAGCTTTTGTTACCATGGGATCTTTGCTTTTCATTGTATATACTATGATGGATGCTAAGCTTGACAAACAGACAGGAGAGTCCATTGCCGATATGGATCCTGAAGACAAATTTAAATTTTCCGACTTGGGTGTGATATTAAAGAACCCCGGTTTCCTTACAATTGCTGGTCTTTGTGTACTATTCTATTCTGCAATATTCCCATTCCAAAAGTTTGCTGCAGAGATGTTGTCATCTAAGTTAGATGTATCTATGGACGTAGCATCTTCTCTATTCTCTTGGTTTCCAATTGGAGCATTACTGCTAACACCTGTTATTGGTTACTTCTTAGATAAAAAAGGATATGGTGCTTCAATGATGTTATTTGGTGCAGTACTATTAGTAGTTTCTCACCTTATCTTTGCATTAGTTCCAGAAGAGTCGTTCACTATGTTTACAGCTGTTCTTACTATTGTAGTATTGGGTACAGCATTCTCATTAGTACCTGCCTCGATGTGGCCATCCATTCCAAAAATTGTTGAAGAGAGATTGTTGGGTTCGGCTTACGGACTTATCTTCTGGATTCAAAACATTGGTTTAATGGCAGTTCCAGCACTTATTGGTTGGGCATTAACAGCATCTAACCCAGGTGTTGGTGAAGCAATTGCTCGTGGAGAGTTGGTTAAATATGACTATACCGTTCCAGAATTTATCTTTGCAGGATTTGGTGCGTTAGCTATTATTTTAGCGTTAATACTTAAAGCTGTAGATAAAAAGAAGGGTTACGGATTAGAGTTGCCAAATATTCAAGAAGCGAAAGAAAAAGCTTTAGAAAAATAAGCTAAAGAGTAAAACAAATATATTAGATACAACTAGATATATTACAGTAAAAGCGAATTCCGTAAAGGGATTCGCTTTTTTTGTGTAAGATTTAAATCTAAAGCAGGTTACGAGATGCGAAGTACAGGGGGTGATTGAGAATTTAGAATGTCGATTTATCGCATCTCGATATCTATAAAGAATAAATAATTGATAGTTATATTGTTGAGATGTTAATAACCCGCTACTTACCATTGTCTTCTCTTCCCTGCTTTGCAAAATTTTGATCACTATATAAATAGCCTTTTTTATCAAAGCAAAAAGGCTGCATCAATAAAGATACAGCCTTCGTATTGCTTAACAAATTTAAGCCGATATTCTCTTAATATCTATTCATGCTTCTTTGGCGCTCCACGCGTGGTTTTGCCACATCAACTGTAATAGTGCGACCGTCATATTCAGCATCGTTTAGTTGTTCAATAGCTTGATGACCTTCTGCGTCATTCTCCATTTCAACAAATCCGAAACCTCTTGAGCGGCCTGTAAATCTATCGGTAATAACTTTTGCTGAAGTTACAGTTCCGTATTCTTCAAAAAGTTCTCTTAAATCTTGTTCTGTAATTTGGTAGGTTAACCCTGCAATAAAAATGTTCATGTAAAAATTGTAAATTAAAAATTGAATTTGTGCAAAGATTTGCATTAGAAAGGTGAGAAAGAATTCGACAGTAATCTGAAAAAACTAAATACCCATGCTAAGTGCTTGCTATTGCACCGTGAAGAGGTAATATAAGAAAAACTTTTGAGAAATGCAAGTAAAGACAGCTTCAGTTGCTTTTAGGTGCATTTTCTTTACATCAAATAGTTAGATAAATCACAAATAGTAAACCTAACCTATTTTAGGTTGTTGTATAATATAGAGTTATAAATAATTAGACAACAATGAATATGAAAAAAGTAAACATAGCAAACACAGATTTAAGTGTTTCACGCATTAATTTTGGTGGAAATGTTCTCGGATGGACATTAAATGAGAAAGAATCGTTCGACATCTTAGATGCTTTTGTAGCAGCTGGATTTAACTTTATTGATACAGCCGATACATACTCGTGGTGGGTAAACGGAGTGGGCGGACAGTCGGAAACTATTTTAGGAAAATGGATGAAAGCAAGAAACAACAGAGACAGTCTAGTAATAGCCACCAAGGTAGGTTCGCAAACAAAAGAACATCCAAAAGATATTAGCAAAGCGCACATCCTGCAATCGGTTGATGAGTCGTTGCAGCGTTTACAAACAGATTATATCGATTTGTATTACACTCATTTTGATGATGAGGTAACGCCGGTTGAGGAAACATTATCAGCTTATGATGAGGTTATAAAAGCTGGAAAAGTGCGATACATAGGAGCCTCAAATGTTTCGCCAGAGCGCCTCAACGAATCATTTAAAGTTGCTGAAGATAACAACTTACCCAAATATGTTGCTTTACAACCACATTACAATTTAATGGAGAGAACCAATTACGAAACTATCTATCGACCTATTGTTGAACAGTTTAGTCTGGCAGCATTTCCATACTACTCATTAGCTTCAGGTTTTTTAACCGGAAAGTATCGCTCCGAAGCAGATTTAGGAAAGAGTGTTCGCGGAGCAGGTCTTAAGCATTACTTAAACAATAAAGGATTCGCAATTTTAGATGCATTAGATATAGTTGCCAGCAAACACAATACACAGCCTGCCACGGTTGCTCTAGCATGGCAATTGGCACAATCCTCAATAACAGCTTCGATAGTTAGTGCAACCAGCAAAAGTCAGTTGCAAAACCTGATTGATGCTCCTAGGTTAGTTTTAGACAAAGAGGATTTAGAGGCTTTAGGAGAGGCAAGTCGATAAAAGATATTATCAACTAGCCAGGAGCACCTTATTCAGCCAACCTCACCACCAACCTCCTCTTCTGCCCACCCTCCAGTGGAGCAATCACCAGCCAGCCTGCATTGCTGTTGGCAATGCGTTTGATGCTTGCATTCAGCCTTTTCTCCATCTTTTTCATTGGCTCACCTTTGGCTAAATAGGGTATAAATAGTTGTGTAGGAGCAGCATTGCCCACTGCCTCTTGCCATGTCATTGTTAAAATGTTGGTTGCTCTATCGAAGCTATATTCTAGCAATTCGCCATTGGTATAAGCAGGGTAGGGGCGCACCAGTGCATGTTTAAAGTAGGGTAGGTTGTCCATCTTAGAATCGTAACTCCAGTAAGCATTGCCAAACAGATTGCGCTCTATCATGCCCACTGCATGTTGCGCTACAGGCACAATTGCCTCGCCATGCCTATAAAAAGCACCCCATTCGCCCAGCCATACAGGCATCTGCAATCTATCTGCATTCTCTTGCAAGCGGTTGTAGATAAAACTCAATCTCTCAAAAGAAGCATCCGATGCATCCTGGGTATCGGTCACCAAGTCATAACCATGAGGAGCATAAGCCAGCAAAGAGTCGCGCCTGCCATCAAACAACGTGGTGCGCCCAATACTACTTCTGATGCCCATATTGCTCAAATAGCTGTGCTCTAGAAACAGCACCGACCTCTTGTCCACCTCTCTTATAGCATCACTCACCTTTTGATAGAAAGGTTGCAACTGGTGCATTTCAAAATCTCTATTATATGTGAAAAGAACATCTATCACTTTCGAAAAATTCTCTTCAGACGACAAGCTCTCTAAAGCCTTCGTTCTATCTTCCACATCGCTCCATATCAGTTCAAGCTCTCTTCTCGAAAGCGCCTTGCCAGTAGTCTCATATATTAGCTTTCCATATTCAGCCAGCAATGTAGGCATATATGCCTTAGCCGAAGAGCCCGTAAAAGGCTCATTCATCAAATCGTAACCAATTACCGCCGGAT